>CAISIP010000244.1 GCA_903885415.1 uncultured beta proteobacterium | reverse complement strand
CCGACGTCCCGGATGATGTTGGTGAGTTGCAATGCAAGTCCCAGCTTGTGCGCATAGGCGCTCGTCTGCGGCTGGGTCTGACCAAAGATGTTGGCTGCCACCTCGCCGACGACGCCGGCTACCAAGTGGCAGTAGCGCTGTAGCCCGGCAAAGTCCAGATAGCGGCTTTGTTCCAGATCCATCCGGCAGCCTTCGATGATCGCCAGCAGATGCTGCTGCGATATCCGGTATTCGTCGGCAAGCGGCATCAGCGCCCGCATCACCGGGTGGCTGGGCTTGCCATCGAAAGACTGCGCCACCTCTGCCTGCCACCAGCCGAGTTTGCTGGCGGCGACGCCTGAGTCCACCATGTCGTCGACGACATCGTCAATCTCGCGGCAATAGGCATAAAAGGCGGTGATCGCCGCGCGCCGATGCTTGGGCAGGAACAGGAAGGCGTAGTAGAAACTGCTGCCTGATGCGGCGGCCTTTTGCTGGACGTAATCCTCCGGGCTCATGGCAGGATTGTTACATCCGAAGCGCGCGCCACAGAAGCAGCGGCGTGTCCCACCAACGCAGTCGCGGGCGCTGGAGCAGCGTGTCAAACCGCTTCCCCTGTATCTTGTCCAGTATGCGCAGTCCTCCTTGCACGACCAGCCGCAATTCCCAACCTGCGCGCCCGGGAATCCGGTGCACCAGCGCAGCGCCGGCGAGCATGCGCTGACGTGCCCGCTCGGCGCAGTCCGCCAGCAGCAGCGTGATGGCCGGCGTCTGACGCAGCGCCAGCAGGTCCTGCAAGTCGACGCCAAAGTCCCTGCAAGCGTCCTGTGGCAGGTAGTGGCGGCCGCGGGCGATGTCCTGTCCGAGGTCCTGCCAGAAGTTGATCAGTTGCAGCGCCGTGCAGATGGCGTCGCTGCGTTGCAGCAACTGCGGATCGCTGACGCGGTACAGATGCAGAAGCAGACGGCCGATCGGGTTGGCTGATCGGCCGCAGTAGTCCAGCAAGTCGGCTTCGCTGGCGTAGCGGGATGCGTCGCGGCTCGCCTGCACATCCTGCACGAAGGCGTCGAGCAGCGCCTGCAGCGGCGCCACCGGCAGGCGGTGCGCTCGAATTGCCTCCTGCAGGTCGGCGAACAGCGTACCCCAGCGCGGATCCCATTCGGGCATTCCCGCATCGCTGGCCAGTCGCAGCTGCTCACGGTAGTCGTGCAGATCGCGCAGGCGTTGCTCGGGCGGCGCATCGCCCTCGTCCGCCATGTCGTCGGCGCAGCGCGCGAAGTGGTAGATCGCCGCGACGGGCGCCCGCAGCGCCGACGGGCAAAGCCAGGATGCGACCGGGAAGTTTTCATAGTGCGCGATTGGCGTCGGTCGGCGGTGGCTTGCGGGCGATTGCATTTCCACTATTTTGACCGCCATCGAAGCACCAAGTCCGCAGACTCTGCCATGTCCCCACGGCACTGGAAATTGACACGCATCGGTATTTACCCTATGCTGATGACCCTTCGGTCATTAATATCGACTGCAATCTCTAAGCCCGTTGCCGGGGCCGTTGCTCCCGCAACCCGTGCTGTGAATCCACTACCAACCGAGCGCCATGTTTTTTCACTTTTTCCGATGCGCTGCCGCCTGTGGCGCCGCCCTGGCCCTGCTGGCTGGCTGCTCAAAGTCGGTGCAGACCGATGAGCCGGTCCGCGCCGTGAAACTGGTCACCGTAGGCATGGATCGCATCACGGCGGGCGCCGAATTCGCGGGCGAGGTGCGTGCGCGAGTGGAGTCGCGCCTCGCTTTCAGAGTGGGGGGCAAGGTCATCGCGCGCCAGGTTGAATTGGGCCAGCGCGTCAAGGCCGGGCAAGTACTGGCGCAGTTGGACCCGCAGGATTACCAACTTGCCGTCGACGCTGCGCGGGCCGCGCTGATCGCAGCCCAGAGCAATCGGGATCTGGCCGCTGCGGACTTCAAGCGGTTCAAGGAGTTGCGCGAGCAGAATTTCATCAGCGGGGCCGATCTTGAACGTCGCGACGCTGGCCTGAAGGCGGCCCAAGCCCAGCTAGAACAGGCGCAGGCGCAGCTTGCGGCGCAAGGTAACCAGGCGGCCTATGCGCGGCTGGTGGCCGATGCGCCCGGGGTGGTCACTGCGGTCGAGGCCGAGGTCGGGCAGGTCGTCGCGGCCGGGACGCCGGTGCTGCGGGTGGCCCAGGACGGGCTGCGTGATGTGGTGTTCGCCGTTCCCGAAGACAGGGTTGCGGCCATCAGGCCCGGGTCAGCTGTCGAAGTGCGCGTCTGGTCGACCAAGGCCACGCTCAGGGGCTCGGTGCGCGAAGTGGCGGCCAGCGCCGACCCGGTGACCCGGACCTTCGGCGTCAAGCTCGCGTTGGCTGCCAAGGATGCGCCGGCCTTGGGGACGACGGTAAGCGTGCTGCCGCAGGCGCTGGACCGGGGCGGCGCACCTGTCATCAAGCTGCCTACCAGTGCCTTCTACCAGCAGGGCAAGAGCGCCGCGGTATGGGTGCTCGACAGTGCGAGCATGACGGTGCGGCTTCAGATCGTCGAGATAGCCACTGCCGATGGCAACGAGGTGGTCGTCGCAGCCGGGTTGCAACCGGGGATGCGGGTGGTGTCGGCCGGTGTGCATGTGTTGTCGCCCGGCCAGAAGGTGACGGTCTACCGGGAAACGCCGCTGGCGGTGCGGGCCTCGTCTGCCCGTACACCGGCGAACTGAGTCGGCCATGCAAGCACAAACTGCCGCAGGTCGGTTTAACCTTTCCCGGTGGGCGCTCGAGCACGGCCCCTTGACACGCTATCTCATGATCGTCCTGATGGTGCTGGGCCTAGTTGCCTATTTCCAGCTGGGCCAGGACGAGGATCCGCCCTTCACCTTTCGCCTCATGGTGGTGCGCAGCT
>CAISIP010000243.1 GCA_903885415.1 uncultured beta proteobacterium | reverse complement strand
CAAGGCCAGCATCAGGTCTTTGTTGGTGTAAGGGTCCTTGTCGGTATGGGCGACAAAAGCAAAGCGGTTGCCCATGCCGGGGGTGCGCGCGACCTTGAGGCTCTTGTTCTTGGCCAGCAACGCGGCGGTCTTCGGATCCACTCGGTTGATCAGGTCGACCTGGCCAGTCACCAGGGCCTGGGTACGGGCGGCCGCATCACCGATGTAGCGCAGCTCGACGCGGTCGAAATTGCCGCGGTTGGGCTTCCAGTAATCGCCGGGCTTGCGCTTGAATACATTGCGCACGCCGGGCTGGAACTCTTCCAGGGTGAAGGCCCCCGTGCCGTCCGGCTTGCTCCAGTCGGTGAAACCATTGGGAACCACGATGAGGTGGTAGTCGCTCAGGTTGTAGGGCAGGTCGATGTTGCCCTTGCTCATCGTGATCTGAATCTGCGTGGGCGAGGTCTTCTTGATGTCGGCGATGTCGGCCAGCAGTGGCTTGGCGGGTGACTTGGTCTCGCCGCGGTGAAGGTTCAGGGAATAGATCACGTCGTCGGCGTCGAGCGTCTTGCCCGAGGTGAAGCTAATTCCCTTGCGGATGTTGAAGGTCCAGTCGACGCCGCCAGGCTTGACTTCCCAGTTCTCGAACAGTTCGCCGGTGGCGTCGCCGTTGTCGGCCACTTCGACCAGGTTGTTCCACAACATCAGGCTGGTGGAGATCGGGATCGAGTCGGCGTAGGTGCGCGGATCCAGGCTGTCTGAGGCGGAGCCGCCCTCCAGACCCAGGCGCAGGGTGCCGCCCTTCTTGGGCTTGCCCTGCGCCATGGCGGGCATCGCGCCAAAGGTAGCGGACAGGCCGAGCGCGGCGGCGCCGGTGATGATTTGGCGGCGGTCGAGAATGATTCCCGAATCCGACTGGGTTTCGAATATGGCCATATTTCTGCTACTCCTTGAATGTGAATGACTGGCGGTCCGGACCGGCCATCGCGCACGACGGAGATGTTCCAGACCACCGGCAACCATGCTAACGCAGAATCTGCGGCCACCGGCATCCAGACTATCCCTTAGTGGGCGCCCATGCCGGCCGGCGCTGGTCGCAAAATGAACCGACGGGGTCGCCCCCCGTTGGCTACGATGATTTTCAGCCGTGCTAGGCCAGCAGCGGATAGGCCTGCGACTGCGCAGAGCGCTGCATATCAAGTATCGGCTGATAGTCGCCAAGGCCGATGGAGGAAAAACGCCGCAGCCCAAGACGGGCCATCAGTGAGGGAACGGCCATGGGCAGATCCTGCAGCACCGCAAGCAGGTCGGCAGCCTGGCTATCGTCCAACCGGCGCGAGGCCACCAGCGGCAAGCCGGGCGCTGGCGCGGTGTGTAGCAGCACGCGCAGACCCGCCAGCGCACCCGGCGCCTCTTGCTGCGCCAGCGCAAGTGTGACGCAGTCTACTGCCGCCACATCGGCCTGCCCGCGCTGCAGCGCGCGCATGCTGGCCAGGTGGCTTCCAGCAACGATCACCCGTTCGAAGAATCGCCCGCCTTGGGCCATTGGTGCGATGGTGTGGCGCAGCGCATTCATCCCGCTGTGCGAATGCGTTTCGTTGACGGCGGCGACTTTGCCACGCAAAGCCTCCAGCGAGTCGGCGGCACCCTCGGCCACGACGATCGCGCTGCAATACTGCACGCCGCTGCAGCCGGGCCAGTCGAATTCGGCCGCGGCGATGACCCGAACCGCGTCGCCTAAAACGGTTGCCAGCGGAT
>CAISIP010000242.1 GCA_903885415.1 uncultured beta proteobacterium | reverse complement strand
CTCCCCGGCAAACTGCCCTCGGAATAAAAGGTGTTGTGCACCATGCTCAGGCTGTTTCGTGGCCAGATGCCACCTTCTGCGCCATAGGACAGAACGGTCCGGTTCTCGGTCTCGCTGCTTTGCCCAAGCACGTTGCCGACCAGGGCGACCTCGCCTCCATTCGGGAACTCGGCTTCATAGGAAGCCCTGCCTGCAGCACCGTCCACCAGCAGGTTGTACCGAAGGTCGCTGAGCCGGGCCCTGCTTTTTAGAAGGTGGCCGAAGTATCCGCTGTGAAAGCGACTTCCGGTCACCCGCAACACGCTGATCTGACCCACGTACACCAGGTGCGGCAATGGCGATTTTTGCCGTGGCGCTTCGGCAAAAATACTGTCGGCGATGCTCAGTTCGGCATCCGCGAAGTTCGACGTCATCAAGCCCACCTGATTGTTGAAAAATCCGCAGCGCACGATGCTGAGTTTTCCCCTCTCAAAGCGGATCCCTGCTCCGTTGCCGTCATCGACACGGGCATCGCGAAACTCGATGTTTGAAATCGAGAAGTCGCCGTTGCGGATCACCCAGATCGCCTTGCCTTCAGCGATTTTTCCCGCGGCACGAAGCACCGGACGCTGACCGACTCCGCGGATCGTCAGGCGTTTTTGCGTCCAGACCGTCACATCACCCAAGTAGTCGCCGGGGGCTATTTCGACCACGTCGTCATCCTGCGCCAGCGCAGCTGCTTGCGCGATCGTATGGACCCTTTCGGCAGGCCCCACCCGGATGGTGGCCGCCGACGCGACGCAAGCGCCCAGCACCACGAGCGCGATGAGCGCCCGCCCGGCTTCTTGAGAGCGCCTGGCGCCCCATCCCGCCCAACCGAGTTGTCTTGCTACCGTCCCGGTCATGGTGTCCTGTATCCATCAGCGGATGCCGCTGTCTCATGTGCGTCTTGGCACGGGGCCTTAAGTTAAGCCAAGCCGAATCCTGCACCAAGGAAGATTTCACCGAAATCCCGAAAGACCCCAATCAAAGCCGCTGAAGCGTCTACAAATACACCCGACGGGGCGGGCAACGCGCAAGCCGCCCGCATCCTAAAAGCGCCATCCCCGCGGACTTGAATGCCTCGGTTCTGCAAGAAACTCCAATTTTTCCCGAAAAGGCGTCGGCAGCGTCAGGCCTGAACTTGCGCTGCCAGGTTCAATCGTGCGCTAATCGGGTCGGCTGCTCTTTTCGGGAACGTCGTTGCTACAACCGCATCCCGAAGCGCAGAAGGATTATTCATAGGCCCCGGCAATGTTTAGGTCGGTGGACATATTGATGGATGGGGACCATATGGAAAACTGCACTGAAACCCATTTTTCTCAAGGTATCGCTCGCTGTTGCGGATTGCATTGCAAGAGAAGGTGTCGGACGGGTCGCACAGCACGCGGCATGATCAGCGAATAATATCTAGGAAGATGAAGGCATACTTTCTTCCGGTTCCCGTCACCCATGCATGCGCACGCCCTTCATTAGCAGAAAACGGTGCGCCAGCAAGATTTTAAAAAAGTGCTGCGCCCGAGAGGTTCCGCCATTCCGGCGTATCTGCCTCAGGTGCATAAGCAAGCAATTCTGCCGAGTTCACTATGACGATTTCCGATATTTCAGTAGTCATACCTGCCTTTAATTCAGACAAATTCATTGCGGCGGCCCTGAGCAGCATAGCGACGCAAGGGCTATGTCCAAGAGAGGTCATTGTCGTTGACGATGGTTCTTCGGACAGGACCTTTGAGGTTGCCAGCGATTGGGTCGGGCAAGGCTCCAGACGCTATCCGGTCCATATATATCGTCAGACCAACCAGGGCATAGCGGCGACACGAAACTTCGCCATAAGACACGCGGTCGGGAAATGGATTGCGCTGCTGGATTCTGACGATATCTGGGAACCGTTCCATCTGGAGGAGCTGGTGGAGGCTGCGCGACAGGCCCCCGATGCAGTGGCGGCTTACGGAGCCGGCCGACTCCTGGTGGACGGCGTTGTCAGCGACTCGCTGTATGACGATTTTTGGGACAACCCTTCGCGCCAATACGGGATAAGGATCCCGGAGTCCCATTATTGGACGATTGGCCGAAGCGTGATCCCCCGAATGATGCGTGGTAACTTCATAAAGCCCTCCAGTCTGATGATGTTGCGCTCGGCGATGTTCCAGGTCGGCCTGTTCAACGAAAGCTTCCGCGTCGCCGAGGACAGAGAGTTATTGTTGAGATTGATTCGGAAGGGTGACTTTGTTTACTCTGAGAAATCGATTACCCGTTATCGCTGGCATGATAATAATATTAGTCATATTAAAAATTCAGTCCGGAATCTTGAATTCGGATTGAAAGTTTTGCAGTTCGTCCGCCGCAATATTGACAACGATCTCACGCATACCGAGATGGCCGCTTGCGACGCGGAAATCGACAAGGCAACGCGCGCCTACATGCACCTTCGTAGCCGCAATGGTTTGCGTGCGTACAAGGATGGAGTTGGTTTCCTGGCCGACTTGTTCGGAATTCGGTCGCTGGCTTCAGTATTCAGATTTCGCCATCTTGCGCGGGCGCTGGTGGCCTAATCTCGGGCAGCGAATGCGGGTATACGCACGAACTTCGGTGATCTACTGCGGCTGCCTGATTGCTGGCGGCGCCGGTTAGAAAAATTTTAACGGGTTGCAGAGAGAAATATGACGGGTAAGGTGCTGATTAGTCTGACTAGCATTCCTCGGAGATTAAACGGATCGCTGGTCGAGGTGCTGGCGATGCTGCAGCGACAGACGCTCAGTTGCGAGATACTTGTCAATATTCCCATTTCTTACAACAAGTGGGGTGCCGAGTACTCGGTGCCAGAATGTATTCTCAATGCCAAGGGCGTCACAGTCTATTCACCACGATCAGATTACGGCCCGGCCACTAAATTACTAGGAGCTTTGGAGTATATAGAAGATCGACCCGATGTCACGCACATCATAACAGTTGACGATGATATATTGATGCTGGAGCCGCGCTATTTGGAGAATCTCGCAGCCTATGCCCGGGTGATTCCTGAATTTGCCGTGACATTTGGAGGAATTCGCCTGGAGAGGTTTCCATTTCGATTCCGGGATGGATTGGTTTACGACAATGCATACTGTTTTGTTGATGCCGTTTCCGGCTTTAGATCGGTCATGTACCCGGCGCATCGGCTTCGAGGAAAGAGCCTTCCCTTCACCTTTTCGAAGAACTTGCCGCCCGGCGCGGCGAACGATGATGATGCCTACTTTGGAATGCTGCTGAGCGAGATGCATATTCCTCTGTTTGCGCTGCCGGTCAGGCGTGGCGCATCGTCGCTCAAGGTCAGCAGTTTGGAGGGCGGAAGTGCGGTGGTCGAGGGTGTCGTGAAGGAGCGAGTCCAGAACGAGATGGAGTTATTTCAGTTTGCGGTAGGCGCCGGCTATCTTCCAAACCGGAAATTCGAGGACGGCGGACCGCTGAGCCGTCGACAGAGAATTCAACTGGCGATGCTTCGCCTGCGCGGATTGGTGCAGCGATGATCGGAGGGTGGCAGTCGGTGCTCGAAGATTCGCGCAAGGAGCGTGTGCAGGCCTTGCGCTGGGGACTGGCCGCTGCCGGGCATGGCTGATCGAATGCCGTTGACGCCGGTTTTGATGGTCGCTTTCCACTTCCCGCCGCTGGCGGGGAGCAGCGGCGTGCAGCGCACCTTGCGCTTTGTGCAGCACCTGCCCGCATTGGGTTGGCGGCCCTTGGCGCTGAGCGCATCGCCGCGCGCCTACGAACGCGTCAGCGAGGACTTACTGGCGGATATCCCTGACTGCGCCGTGGTGCGGCGGGCTTTTGCGCTGGATGCGGCACGCCACCTTGCGGTTGCGGGCCATTACTTCGGCTGGACTGCGAAGCCGGACCGTTGGGTCAGCTGGCGCTTCGACGCGGTGCGCCATGGGATGCAGTTGGTACGCGAGTTCCGGCCCCGGGTCATATGGTCCACCTACCCGATAGCAACGGCGCACCTCATTGCGTCTGCGATCCATAAAAAGACCGGGTTGCCATGGGTAGCGGACTTTCGCGACCCTATGGCACAGGATGGTTATCCGGCGGACCCCGCGGTCTGGGCCATGTTCAAGCGCATAGAGGAAGACGCGGCGCAAAGCGCGCGCTTTTGCGTATTCACCACGCCAGGTGCCGCTCGCGTCTACCGTGATCGTTATCCCGCTGCGGCGGAGCGAATCGTCGTGCTGGAGAACGGCTATGACGAGTGCAGCTTTAGCGGGTTACCCCCGCCTGCCAGCGTGCCGGTGGCAACCCGCCGCCGATTGCTGTTGCTGCACAGCGGCATTGTGTACCCGTCCGAGCGCGACCCCGCGCAGCTGTTCGCCGCACTGCGCGGCCTGCGCGATGCGGCGATGCTGGACCCCGCGGACCTGCTGATACGCTTTCGGGCGGCTGCGCACGACGAAATGCTCAAGGCGCTGGCTGCCCGCTACGGTGTGGGAGATTTCATCGAGTTCAGTCCAGCGACGCCTTACCGAGCAGCACTCGCCGAAATGCAGGCAGCCGATGCGCTGCTGGTGCTGCAGGCGGGCAACTGCAACGATCAGATCCCAGCCAAGGTTTATGAATACCTGCGCGCCGGCCGGCCGATCATTGCCCTGACAGACCCAGCCGGCGATACCGCGGGCGTCTTGCGGCAAGCGGGTATTTTGGCGATGGCACGCCTGGACTCGGCGCAGGACATCGAGCGCGCACTGCCCCTGTTTCTGGCGGCGGTGCGCACCGGAACGGCTGCAACAGCTGCGCCGGCAGCGGTTCGCGCCGCTTCAAGGATGGGACGTTCTGCTGTGCTTGCGGGCCTGCTGGAACAAGCGGCTAAGGGCTGAATCCACGCCGGAAGGATCGCAGCTCTTCAAGCAGCGGATGTTGGATCGCAAGCACCGCTGCCACAAAGCCCAGTGCGGCGCCCGGAACGCCCAGCGCCAGTGGCAGCCAGAATGTTTCAGGCTGGGGCCCAAAGAAGGCGAAGGCGAGCGCCGGGCCAATGCCTGCGGCACCGGCCACGGTGGCACTTGCGCCCAGACTGCGCAGCAGATCCAGCCACCTGAATCGGATTTCCCGTTGACTGACAATCAGCCAGTAGCAGCTGCCCAGAGCGGAGGACAGTACCAGGCCGGCGCCCGCTTCGAGCAGTCCGAAGCTGGCGCCGACTCCCACCATAGCGATCGCGACGGCTCCCGAGACGGCTGTTGCGCGCAGCGCTGGTCGGACTGCGCCCAGCGCCACCAATGCGGTGCCGCACATCATGGCGGGCATGGTGCAAGCCAGCGCGCCGGCCGCCAATCGGGCCACATCGACGGCACCGTCCCACTGCTCGCCGTACAGGAGCCGGATCGCTGGCCGTGCGAGAAACAGGGTCCCCAGTGCGAAAGACCAACCGAGCAGGGTGATCGTGGCGGTGACTCTCAGAAACGGTTGCGCGATATTGCCGTTTGCGCGGGATTCCCGCGCAAACCAGGACGACGCTACCGAAGAAAGGCCTTGCAGTATCAGCTGGTGGAACATGGCGACCAAGCCGTTTGCGCGTGAGAACAAGCCGGCGGCGGCCATGCCCTGCAGCTTTCCGAGCAGCAACTCCGGTGCGCTCCCGCACAGGGTGCTGATGAGCGAGGCGCCGGTCGTCTGTGAGCCAAAAGCCAGCACCCGCCGGATCTCTCTGAGTCCGGGCATCCAGGGGAACCACTTCGGGCGAAAAGACACGGCTCCCATCGCGTTCACCAGAATCGAAGCGAAGGATCCGATAGCCAGGCTGATCGGCCCGAAGCCGCGCCAGGCCAAAAAAATAGAAACGATAGCGCCCGCTAAAGTGGCACAAAACCGCACCAGCGCCAACTCGGCGAAACGCATCTCGCGCATCTGCCAGGCGTAGGTGAGCGATCCGAACGGGTTCACCGCATAGTTCAGGGCCACCACCAGCATCATGTCGCGCATGCGCGGCTCGTCGTAAAAGCGGGCCACCGGCCCACTGGCCGCGATGACGAGCAGCGCTAGAAACAGGCCCAAACCGAGTTGAACGGTCCACACTGCGCGGACACGGTCCACCGTCAATTCCTTCTCTTGTACCAGGTAGCCGCCAGCGCCCATGTCACGGAATGTGGCGACGAATGCCAGCAACATCACCGTGACAGAATAGACGCCGATCTCGGCGGGCGTGAGCAGTCGCGCAATGGCCATGGATGAGGCGACCGCTACCACCAGGCTCGCGTAGCGATCAAGGTAGGCAAAGGCCAGCGACCGCTTCACGCTCATCCTGGCCCCTCCAAGGCATGGCGCCAAACGACACTATCGGACGAGGCCTGCAACCGAACCCGGCACACCTGAGCGTTCAAGGCCCAATACCTGGTGGTGCAAAAACAGATGCGCAGGATAATCCCATCGTCGCCAAGCCACGCCGGCAGATTGTTCCAAAAAATAGATACTTCATGTAGTGGCGGTCAGCAGTGAAGCCGTGCGACTGAAAACCGATAAATACCTGAAAGTGTGCCGAATACGGAACTGCCCGTTAATAACCCATCCGACCCCATGCCATTGATCAAACGCCGCCAAAGAGCGGTCGCCTGTGCTTTACAAACTGATAATGGTCTATGCCCGGATGCAAGGCTCGAAGCTTGGTCCACTGCCTAGGCCAAAAATCATCATTTTTTAATCGTAATCCTGGTCGAAAAGGCCGTGCACTCAGCCTTGCGCCAGGACGAAAAGGACCTTCTGCCGGCGCCACTATCAGCCGGTCCGGATATCTATTTAGCCACGCACCCCACCAGCTATAGGTAGACGTGGAGCCGATAAAATCGTGGCACTGTGCTTGCAGATACAAGCCTTCGTAGGGCTCGTAATTTTCCACAAAAACAGCACCTGGCCGCAAATCACCTAGTAACCGCCTTGCCCTGTCGATATCGTCGGAGAACACCACAATATGCTCTCTGTGCGGAAACAACTCGAGCGCCTTCAAATAATAAAAGCGACGTGCGACATAGAATTTCTTCTCAAGGCGGGGATCGAGGAAATCCCCGAGCCTAACGCTCAGGCCGACACTATTTGAAAAACTGACATGCGCGTAGCGTTTCTTGATGCTTGCGATTTTTTCCGGCTTGAAGCGGTACCAATCGAGCACCGACGACCTATCGAAATATTGCTCGCTCTGAAAGTAGCCTTGAACATCCGTGCCATCTGCAATTTTCAAGGCTGCCGCATTCATGCCGGGCCGGTCTTCACGCTCATGGTACTGTCGTGAAATACCCAAGGCCGACGGCTCCCGCTCGGCCTGGTCATCCAGGTTGAAAAATGAATCCCCCGCCCACGGCGGGCAATAGAACTTCACACCCAAGCGCCGCGCTGCGGTTCGTAGAAAAGCGTATTGGAAAAGATGGTTTCCGAGTCTGCTGTGCAATCCCAACCTGGAGAAGGAAATCATATGTCGATAGGGGGGAATTCAGGATGTGGCGGGGCGCCTTTATGCACCTCCATCGTGCTCAGCTTATTTGAAGTCCAGCGGCAAGCAGTTCCTTCCAGGCGGAAGCATTCAGCGGGCGCTTGGTGATCCACTGCAGCGCACTCCTAACCGCTGCATCAAACTGCTTAGCGCTGCGATGGAAGTAGCAAAAGTCCTGCATGACAAAGTCCAATCGCTTCTTTAAAATAGCCTCAAAGCCCCGGAATGAGGGGTCTTTGAACAGGAGTTTTATCATGATGTCTTCAAACAGATACTTCGGGGCATTCCCGTGGGTGAGGCTTTTTGAGTGAATGCGATACATTCCAACCTCGGCATCTATCAGCCAGAGATCGGTATCGGTGGCGCACTTAAACCATAGGTGGTAGTCTTCGGCGCGCGGCAGGGTCTCGTTGAAGAGCCCTTTTGATAGTATGGTTGAGCGTGCTATTAATATGGTCATGACCTGGATGAAGCAAGCATGGGAAAACTGCTCAACCGGCCGGATGAGCCGCTTCGCTGCCACGATGGGATGCGGCATGGCAACGGTGTGAGCCCATGGGCGGGATTCTTCAAACCGCTCTTTGCCATCCGGGCCGGGCGTGGACTTCAAAAGGGTGAAGCGCGCTGCGACCCATTTGGCTTCGCTATTCAGTAGGGTTTCACGCCAGCGCAAGGAAAGTGAGGTCGGGGACCATATATCATCTGAATCCAGGAACCCGATCCATGCAGCACGCGCGTGAAGGATTCCGGTGTTGCGGGCACCGGCCGCGCCTCTTGTACGCTGGTTTTTCAAAAGGCGTATGCGGGCGTCGCCGATGGTGGCGGCGGCCAGGATGGCGAGCGTGGCGGGATCGGTGCTGTGGTCGTCGATGATGATTAACTCGAACGCCGGCACGGGGCACTCAGCATCATTCTGTTGCTGCAACACCGAGCGGATCGCTTCCCACAAGTAGGCGCCGGTATTGAAGACGGGCATGATGATGGAAACCAGCGGCGGAACAGGGATTTCCATATCATCTTGACGGGTTGTGGTCGACTATTTGGCAGGCCATGCGGCAGCTTCTTTTCACCTGATGCCCATCAACAACTGAAGCGCAATCAGCGGAGCTTGGCCGAAGGTCCAGGGGTCCATCCCAAGCTGTGATCGCAGGATCTTCAGTGGCATTTTTTTTCGATGCGCCACCCGGTGCAGCAGATCGCGAATAAATGCGACACGCAGCGTGCGGACGCTGGACCGGATATATGTGCGTTGCAGGGGTGTCAGCGGGAATAGCTCGGCGGTGACTTTGCGATAACGTAATTCGTCATGCAGGCGCAGCAGGTGATTTTCGCTTCCCCAGCCGGATCCCGAGTAGATGTTCACGCCCTTGCCATATTGGGCCTGCGAGCGCGACGAGAAGGCGATTCGGGCGCCGCTGCGCACAAGCTGCATCCAGAACAGGTAGTCCTCGCCGGCATTGGTGAATTCCACCTTGAACCGCTGCGCAGCATGCCGCGCAAAGTCGTAAACGACGGTCGAGGTCCCGATCGGATTGCCCCGAATGATCTGGTCGAACATGTCGCCCTGGTAGGCATGCAGTCCATCGGGCAGATTCTCCAACGTCGGATGGCGATCCGGCCGTATCCTTGCGGCCCGCGCAAAGGCACTGGTCGTTTGTCCAAGTTGGTGGTGGTCGGCGAAATAGAAGTCGTAACCAGAGCCAAGCGCTGCAGCGGCGTGCGCCAGATGGTCTGGCGACCACTCGTCGTCAGAATCCAGAAACGCGATATAGCGGGTAGTTTTTGGCGCTCGGTCGAGCCCCGCGTTGCGCGCTGCGCCGGCGCCGGCGTTCGGCTGCCTGACGAGGGTGATGCTATCGGCCGGGAACATGGCCGCTGATATCTCGGGCTCAGCCGGAGCGGGTGAGGCGTCGTCGACGACGATCAGATGGATCGGCATCAGACACCCGCGCTGGGCGGCAACACTCGCCAACGCCCGGGCCAGTATCCCCGGGGTTCTTTGGTAATAGGGAATGACGATGCTGATCATGCGTCTTTCAATGGCAGCTTGGGCTGGCGCCACTCCGCCACCCTGCGCAGGACCGACCAGCGGTACTGGCTCAAGTGATACAGGCCGCGCTTTCTGTCGGTGAGCTTGGTGTGCCAGTCCATGACCCGTCCGAAGTACTCGACGCGCTTGATACGACCCTCGGCATGGATCTGCTGCAACTCGCTTTCCCGCAATAGGAAGGCCGGCGAGCAGGTTTGTATCGACTCGTCGTAGGTCGTCTTCAGCACGATGAGCGTTCCCTCTCGCTCCAGGCACAGATTCATCGCCACAACCCGATCATCAAAAAGGTACTGGGTGACCAGGGCTTCGCCGCGCAGACTGGCCTTCTCGAGCAGGGCCCGGTAGTAGCGGCCCTGCTGGTTGTCGGGATGAATTGCGGTGCCTGTTTGCGCCTTCCAGCCAGCGCTCTCCAGTTCTCCGTAGCGGGCAATGGCGGGGGCCATTTGGGCATGCTCGCGCAACACCTGCAGCCGAAGGCCTACGCCCTCGGCAAGCAGTTTGGCGCGTTGTTTTCGCATGTTCTGGCGCAGGTTCTTTCCGCGCGAGGCCCAGTACAGATCAAAGCTGCCGTTGATATCGATCCAGCCGGTGTCTACATAGTCGCTGTGTCGCCGGTCTGGCGCGTCGCCTGCACGCGAAGCAATACAGGGGTCTACCTGGGTGATGGAAAGAACCAGACAGAGTCCCAGCGGGCCTCGCAGCAGGCTGCGTGCCAGGTCGGTCAGCGCGAGTTCGGGTCTGGCGACCCAGGCGCCCAGCGGCATTTGGGATGGCTGAAAGCTGCTCCATTTGAAGGCGCCTTGGGGGATGAGCAAGAACATCGCTTGCAGCGCGCCGTCGCAGCGTGCCAACAGCAACCTCTCGCTGCCGTCGCCGAGTATTTGCAATGCGCAAACCATGGCCTCGCTATCAAGAAATGGCAAGGCTCCGCGCGTCCCATTCAGCTGGTCCCAGCTCGCGCGCAGATCGCTGCGCTGAGCCAGCGACCGTGCGTCGACATTCTCCCAGCGCAGCAGATTGTTCAGCATGCCGATGGTGCGTCCAGTAGCGCAAGGATCGCGCTGGCGGTCCGGTCGATGTCTTCGGCCCGGAGGTCCTGATGGCAAACCAGTTGCAGAACATGCCGTCTCCACTGTGGACCTACATCGCCTTCAAGATCCGGCGTGCCGGGCCACACCCGGTCCCACCGAAAGACGGGAAGGCGTTGTCGCCGTAGGGCCGGGTAGACCGTATCGGCGTCGTCGACCCACAGCGGAAATACATAAGGCGCCACACTGTCGCACGCCGGTCCGAACAAGGCTCTAGCCCCTGCAACCCGCTCGAAGCGGCGGGCAAAGCGTGAAAAATTTTCCTGCCGCCGGCGGATGATGCGTCCGCACGGAACGATGGCCTTTAACAGCCGCGACGCCCATAGCGGGGCGAGCGCGACGCGCCGCATATCGCAGTCGCGCATGATCGATTGCGTGGCGGAGCTCCCGGTGTCTTCGATCAGTGGCGCGTGCCCCTTCCAGGTGTTTTTCCAGCTAAACAGCTGCGCGAGCGCGTCGTTCAATACGCCCAGCCGCCGATAGTTGCTGGCCAACTCCAGCGCGTCGGCACATCCCTTTATCTGCGCCGCGATGCTCCGTGTCTGGAGTCTTATGTCTAGTATCGGGTGGTGCGCCGAGCCCAGCAGACCGCCCTCGGGAATGGGCCAAAATTTGGCGACGCTCGCGGTCGCGTAGTCGCCCCACATTCCCACCGCTCGCGTGCCAGCGAGCCCGAAAAAGCAATGGGCACAGTCCTCAATCAAAGCGATACCGTGTTGGTCGCACCACTGACGAACTTCCTCCAGCCCGCGCGCCAGCCCGAAATAGTGCGACACCAACATCGCCCTTGCGCTTCGGGCTGTTTCTACGGCAATGGTTTCCAGCTTGGGGCGGCCGTCATGACAAAGGCCGAAGAAAGCGGGTCGAAGGTTGGCCAGCAGGGCCGGCGCGACCATCGTTGGACAGTGGTATGTGGGAACCAGTACCGTGCTTCCCGCAGGCAAATTCAATTGCAACAGGGCCTGATAGATCGCCGCCCGGCCGCTGGT
>CAISIP010000241.1 GCA_903885415.1 uncultured beta proteobacterium | reverse complement strand
GAATCGTCGCCAACAACGGCATTCTTTTCAGCGAATCGGCGCTCAAGGCGACGCATTTCATCGAGCTGTGCTGCCAGCGTAAGGTGCCGCTGGTGTTCCTGCAGAACATCACTGGCTTTATGGTCGGGCGCAAGTACGAAAACGAGGGCATTGCGCGCAACGGCGCGAAGATGGTGACGGCGGTCGCTACCGCCGCGGTTCCCAAGTTCACGGTCATCATCGGCGGCAGCTTCGGCGCTGGAAATTACGGCATGTGCGGCCGCGCTTTTTCACCGCGCTTTCTCTGGATGTGGCCCAATGCGCGCATTTCGGTGATGGGCGGCGAGCAGGCGGCATCGGTGCTGGCGACGGTGCGGCGCGATGGCATCGAAGGCCGCGGCGCAAGCTGGAGCATGGAAGAGGAAGAGGCTTTCAAAGCGCCGATCCGCAACCAGTACGAGGAGCAGGGCCATCCTTACTTCGCCACCGCGCGCTTGTGGGACGACGGTGTGATCGACCCGGCCGATACCCGGCGGGTGCTCGCGCTGGGTCTGAGCGCGGCGCGCAATGCGCCGATTCCCGACACCCGGTTCGGCCTGTTCAGGATGTAAGCGTGCGACGCCTGGTTCTGCTCCTGCTGCTCGCGATCGCGATGCTGCGCGCACCGGGGGTGCTGGCGCAGACCGGTGTCGAACTGCGCATCGACAGCTTGGAGCCGGGAGTCTCGCTGCCTGCCTATTGGTTTGCAGCCGCGGCCGGGGCGTCGCCGCGGCCTGCGGTCCTGGCATTGCACGGCTGCGGCGGCCTCGGTTCCCACGCGGGGCGGCTCGGACCCGACCCGTTGCGCTATGTGCAGATACTCAACGCTGCGGGAATCGGCGTGCTTTTTACCGAGAGCTTCGTCCCGCGTGGTGAAAGCTCGATCTGCAGCCAGAAGTCTCACCTGCGCAGGATCACCGAGGAAGACCGCCGGCTGGATGTCTACGGCGCGCTGAACTGGCTGGCGCGCCAGCCCGGCGTCGACGCTGCGCGCCTGGCCGTCATCGGTTGGTCGCACGGCGGCCAGACCGTTCTGGCCAGCGCAGACGCTTCCAGCGCGCTGGTCCGCGCTGCGGGGGTCCAACCGGCGGCACTGGTCGCCTTCTACCCGGGCTGCAGCAAGGCGCTCAACAATGCGCACTATGCGCTTTCTGCCCCCACGCTGATCATGAGCGGTGAGCTCGACAACTGGACGCTGGCGGCCTATTGCAGGCAGCTTGGCGAGCGTCTGGCGCAGCAGGCGGCTGGGCCGGCCCTGCGCTACATCGAGTACCCTGGCAGCTACCACGGCTTTGACAGCCATCTTCCGCTGCGCGAGCTTTCGGGCATCGGCAGCACCCGGTCCGGCCGGGCCCTGCGCGGGGGAAATGCACCGGCCCGCGAAGCATCGGCCAGGGACATGCTGGCGTTCCTGGAGGCGCAGTTTGCAAAATAGCCCTCTGGCGAGCGGCCATCCGTGCGCTGGCTGCAAGCGCGATGCGGCATTTTTTGGCGCGGGCGACTTTCCGCATGGAGCACTGACATGTTCGACAAAATACTGATCGCCAACCGCGGCGAAATTGCCTGCCGTGTCGCGGCCACCGCGCGTCGCATGGGCATCCGTACGGTGGCGGTTTACTCGGATGCCGACCGGTCGGCGCTGCATCTGCTGGCCTGCGACGAGGCGGTACACATCGGCGACAACGCGCCCAAGGACAGCTACCTGCACTGGGAGCGCATCCTCGAGGCGGCCAAGACGACCGGTGCGCAGGCGGTGCACCCGGGCTATGGTTTTCTCAGCGAGAACGCCGCTTTCGCGCAGGCCTGCGCCGACGCCGGTCTGGTTTTCGTAGGCCCCACGCCGGCGTCGATCAGCGCGATGGGCCTGAAGTCGCATTCCAAGAGGCTGATGGAGCGCGCCGGTGTTCCGCTCGTTCCGGGCTACCACGGGGCCGACCAGGACCCGGTTCTGTTGCGCGCGCAGGCCGGGCGCATCGGCTATCCGGTGCTGATCAAGGCCAGTGCCGGCGGCGGCGGAAAGGGCATGCGCGCGGTCGAACGCGCTGAAGATTTCGACGCCGCCTTGGCGTCGTGCAAACGCGAGGCGCTCAACGGTTTCGGCGACGACGCGGTGCTGATCGAGAAATATGTGCAACGCCCGCGCCACATCGAGTTCCAGATCTTCGGCGACCAGCACGGCAACTGCGTGCACCTGTTTGAGCGTGACTGCTCGGTGCAGCGCCGGCACCAGAAAGTGCTGGAGGAGTCGCCGGCACCGGGAATGACCCCTGAGCTGCGCGAACGGATGGGCGCCGCAGCGGTGGCTGCGGCGCGCGCCGTCCACTATGTGGGTGCGGGAACGGTCGAGTTCATCGTTGAGCAGCGCGACGATGGGGCGATGGCGTTCTTCTTCATGGAGATGAACACCCGGCTGCAGGTCGAGCACCCTGTGACCGAGGCCGTCACCGGGCTGGACCTGGTCGAATGGCAACTGCGCGTCGCCAGCGGCGAGCCGCTGCCGCTGGCGCAGCATGCGATCACCATCGACGGCCATGCGATCGAGGCGCGCATCTGCGCCGAGACACCGGACAACCATTTTCTTCCCGCTACCGGCGAGCTCGCGGTGCTGCGCTGGCCGCCGCACGCGGCCTTCATGCGCAACACCGACGGCATGGCGCTGCACGACGCTGCTGCGGTGCGCATCGACTCCGGCGTGCGCCAGGGCGACACCATTACGCCCCATTACGATTCCATGGTCGCCAAGCTGATCGTGCACGGCCGCGACCGCGCGCAGGCGCTGGCGCGCCTCGACGCGGCGCTGGCGCAGACGCATATCGTCGGTCCCGGCACCAACCTGCAGTTCCTGCGCCATGTCGTGCGCAGCCCGTCATTTTCCAAGGCCCATCTTGACACCGGACTCATACCGCGCGAGCAGGCGCTGCTTTTTGGGCAGGAGCCGGTGGGGCTGGAGATTGCGGCGGCGGCGGCGCTCGCTGCGACGCTGCTGCGCGAGCACGACAGCGAGGACGCCGACCCCTTCAGTCGGCGTGACGGCTGGCGCGCCTACGGGCTCGCGCAGCGGACCATTGGTTTCGAGTTTCAAGGAGATCCGGTGCGGGCACTTGTGTGCTACGGGCACGACGGCGCCCTGCAATTGCAGGTCGGCGCCCGCGTGGGCGCTCTCTCATTTTCCCGGGTGGGCGACGCCATCGATCTTCAGTTCGCCGGACAGCGGCACCGGGTCCATGTCTATCTGCTGGGCGACACCGCGCATGTGTTTGCGCCGCACGGCGCGACCCGTATCCGCATCGTCGATCTGCTGGCCCACTCTGGCGACAGCCAGGGCGAGGGCGGGCGTCTGAGCGCGCCGATGCCCGGCAAGCTGCTGTCCTTTGCGGTTCGCGCTGGCGAAAGCGTCCGCAAAGGCCAGGCGCTGGCGGTGATCGAGGCGATGAAGATGGAGCACAGCATCGCGTCACCGTCGGACGGAACCGTGTCGGAACTGCTCTACGCGCCCGGAGACCAGGTCGCCGAAGGCGCCGAGCTGCTGCGGCTTGCAAGCTGATGCTGCGCGTCATCCTGCACTACCCCGGCCCCGAGGAGCAGCAATGGCTATCGGACCTGCGCCAGTACCTTCCCGGCGCGCGGGTGCAGCTTTGGGCGACGGGCTTGCCGCCAGCCGATTACGCGGTGGTGTGGGCGCCGCCGCAGCAACTGATTGATGAACAGAGCGGGCTCAAGGCGGTCTTTAATCTGGGCGCAGGCGTCGACCGCCTGCTGCAATGCGCGCTGCCGCCGTCGCTCAAGCTGCTGCGGTTGGAAGACGCGGGCATGGCGACGCAGATGGCCGAATATGTGTGCCACGCCTTGGTGCGCGAATTCCGCGACTTCGGCGACTACCAGCAGCAGGCGTCCCGGACCCAATGGGCGCAGCGTGTGCCGCGCGTACGCGATGACTTTGTGGTCGGCATCATGGGCCTGGGGCTGCTGGGCGGCAGCGTCGCGCGCGCGGTCCGGGCCTTCGGATTTCCGGTCCGCGGCTGGAGCCGAAGTCCGCACGCGATCGACGGCGTCGCATGCTTTTCAGGGCGCGACGCGCTGGCGGAGTTCCTGGCAGCGACCCGTTTTTTGGTCTGCCTGCTGCCGCTGACCGACGAGACCCAGAACCTGTTGTGCCGAGCCACCTTGTCCTTGCTGCCCCGCGGCGCCAGCCTGGTGAACCTGGCGCGTGGCCACCTGCTGGTCGACGAGGACCTGATCGCACTGCTTGACAGCGGCCACCTGTCGGCTGCCACGCTGGACGTATTTCGCTCCGAGCCGCTTCCCGAGATGCATCCGTTCTGGAGCCATCCGAAAGTGAGCGTCACGCCGCACATAGCGGCGCAGACGCTGCGCCACGAGAGCCTGGAGCAGATTGCGGAGAAAATCCGACTGCTCGAAAGCGGCCAAGCGGTCAGCGGCATCGTCGACCGCAAGCGCGGCTATTGAACAAGGAGAACCCCATGCGCCTTCCATCCCGGGTCAAACTGGTCGAAGTGGGCCCGCGCGACGGGCTGCAAAACGAGAAGCAGCTGGTGCCCACGGCGGTCAAGGTGGCGCTGGTGCACCGGCTGCAGGACGCCGGCCTGCGTGATATCGAGCTCACCAGTTTTGTCAGCCCAAAATGGGTTCCACAGATGGCCGACAACGCACAGCTGATGGCCGCCATCGCGCGCCGGCCCGGCGTGCGCTATTCGGTGCTCACGCCCAACCTGCAGGGCTTTGAGGCTGCGCTCGCGCTGGAACCTGCTTTTTGGCCCGACGAGATTGTCGTCTTTGGCGCGGCGAGCGAGGCCTTCAGCCAGCGCAACATCAACTGCTCGATCGCCCAAAGCATGGAGCGATTTCGGCCGGTGGTCGAAGCCGCACGGGCGCGCTCCATCCATGTGCGTGGCGCGATGTCCTGCGCGGTCGGCTGCCCGCTTGAGGGCGAGGTCGCGCCCGAGCGCGTCGGTTTTCTCGCCGGCCTGATGAAGGACATCGGCGTGCAGCATATTGGCGTCTGCGACACCATTGGCGTCGGCACCCCGACCAAGGTGCAGCGCGCACTCGAGGCGACGCTCGCGCATTTCGACATCGACGACGTATCCGGCCATTTTCACGACACCTACGGCCAGGCGCTGGCCAACACCCTGGCCAGCCTGGAGATGGGCGTGTGGCAGTTCGACGCGTCGGTCTCGGGCCTGGGCGGCTGTCCTTATGCCAAGGGCGCTACCGGCAATGTGGCGACCGAGGACCTGGTCTACATGCTGCATGGAATGGACATCGCTACCGGCATCGACCTCGGGCAGCTGGTCGAAGCTGGCCAGTTCATCAGCGACTTCCTGCAGCGCATTCCCGGCTCGCGAGCCGCCACCGCGCTGCGCGCCAGGCGCGGCAGCGAGGCCCGTCCTTGAGCGCGCATGCCGCTTGGGCGGCGCTGGCCGCGCTTTCGCAACGCCTGGATGCGTCGACCGATCAGCCGGTGCCTTCGCCCTGCACCTCGGTCTGCCGGATGGACCCCGGGAGCAGCGTGTGTCGAGGCTGCCTGCGCACGATCGACGAAATTGTCGCCTGGAGCCGGTTTGACGATGAGGCCAAGCGCGCCGTCTGGCGCCTGATCGCGCAGCGCGCCGATCGCAGTGCCGCCCCAACCGTAGCGCAAAAACCATGAAGCACATCGACTTTTATCTGGACTTTATTTCGCCCTACGCCTATCTGGCTTTTGAGCAGCTGCCGGTGACGCTGATGGGGCAGAGCTACGGCGTTCGCTACAAGCCGGTACTCTTTGCGGCCATGCTGGAGCGGCACCGTCAGCTTGGCCCGGCCGAGATCAAGCCCAAGCGCGACTGGAGCTATCGTCAGGTGCTGTGGCTCGCGCGTTGCAGCGGCGTTGCGTTGCAGCTTCCGGCGGCGCACCCATTCAACCCGCTCGCATTGCTGCGGTTGGCCATAGCCGCGGGCCACGATGCCTGCCCCAACCGCTATGTGACGGAGACGATCTTTCACCATGTCTGGCGTGGTGGACTCGACGCGGCCGATCCGCATCGACTGCAGCAGTTGGCGCAGCGTCTGGCACCGTTGCGCGACCCGCAGGACGCCGAAGTCAAGGCGCAGCTCAAGGCCAACACCGACGAGGCGATGGCGCTGGGCGTGTTCGGCGTGCCGACGATGGCGGTAGACGGCAAGCTGTTCTGGGGCTTTGACGCCCTGCCGATGCTGCGCGACTACCTGCGCGGCGACGACTGGTTCGGGGGAGCGGACTGGGACGCAGCGGCGCAACTGCCGGTCGGCATGGCCCGCAAGCCCGGCTAGCGGAATCGGCTTGCGCCCACCCATCGCCCGGTCATGCGATGGGGCGCGCCGCTGCGCTCAATGCCCCGGTCTCTGGTAGGCTCACCATCCCGCAGCTCCCCTTTGGGTCCCATGCAATACCGACGTCTTGGCCGCAGCGGCCTGCAGCTGAGCGTCTTCTCGCTCGGCTCCTGGGTCACGTACCACAACCAGGTCGATACAGCGTGCGCGCGCGAGATCATGGCCGCCGCGATGGACGCCGGCGTCAACTTCTTCGACAACGCCGAGGGCTACGCCAACGGCCAGAGCGAGGTGGTGATGGGCGAGGCGATCAAGGCGCTCAAGTGGCCGCGCCTCAAATATGTGGTGTCGACCAAGTTTTTCTGGGGGCTGGATCGCAACGCCCAACCGGTCAACCACAGCCATACGCTGAACCGCAAATACCTGATGCAGGCGATCGACGGGTCGCTCTCGCGCATCGGCCTGGACTTCTTCGACCTGGTCTATTGCCACCGCCCTGACCCGCACACGCCGATCGAGGAAACCGTGTGGGCCATGTCCGACATGATCCGTAGCGGCAAGGCGCTGTACTGGGGAACCAGCGAGTGGTCGGGCGCCGATATCCGCAGCGCGTGGGACATTGCCGAGCGCCACCACCTGCACAAGCCGGTGGTCGAGCAGCCGCAGTACAACCTGTTTCACCGCCAGCGCGTCGAGCAGGAATACGCGCCGCTGGTCGAGCAGATCGGACTGGGGCTGACGACCTGGAGCCCGCTGGCCAGCGGGCTGCTGACCGGCAAGTACCAGCAAGGCGTTCCGGCCGCAAGCCGCTTCACGCTGGCAGGTATGGATACGCTGGTCCAGGCCGTTGGCGACCAGGCCAAGCGCAAGGCCGTGGCGCAGCTTGGCGCCTTGGCAGCCGAACTGTCGTGCACCCCGGCGCAACTCGCGCTCGCCTGGGCTGCGCATAACCCGTGCGTCAGCAGCGTCATCACCGGCGCGTCCAGGCTGTCGCAGCTGCAGGACAACCTGGGCGCGGTGGCGGTGCTCGACCGCATGGTGCCTGAAATTCTTACGCGTATCGACCATATCGCAGCGCCGCTTGCGCGCTGAAAACACCTAGAAGGGCATCATGGCTGCATCCAATGACAACCTCAGCATGGCGCTGTTTTGTGATTTTGAGAACGTTGCGCTGGGCGTGCGCGACGCGAACTTCGAGAAGTTCGACATCAAGCCGATCCTCGAACGCCTGCTGCTCAAGGGCAGCATCGTCGTCAAGAAGGCCTACTGCGACTGGGAGCGTTACAAGGGCTTCAAAGCCACCATGCACGAAGCCAATTTCGAGTTGATCGAGATACCGCACGTGCGCCAGTCGGGCAAGAACTCGGCCGACATCCGGCTGGTGGTCGACGCGCTCGATCTGTGCTACACCAAGTCGCACGTCAACACCTTCGTCATCATCAGCGGCGACTCGGACTTCTCGCCCCTGGTGTCCAAGCTGCGCGAGAACGCCAAGCAGGTGATCGGCGTTGGCGTCAAGCAGTCGACCTCCGATCTGCTGGTCGCCAACTGCGACGAGTTCATCTTTTACGACGATCTGGTGCGCGAGAGCCAGCGGGTGCAGGTGCGACGTGAGACGCGCGACGCCCAGCCCGCGCCCCGGCGCAGCGCGGACGAGGACCGCCGCCGTCGCGAAGACCTGGACATGCGGCGCAGTCAGGCGATCGAGATGGCGGTGGAGACCTTCGACGCGCTGGTGTCCGAGCGTGGCGACGGCGGCAAGATCTGGGCCTCGGTACTCAAGGACGCCATCAAGCGACGCAAGCCCGGCTTCAGCGAGTCCACCTACGGTTTTCGCGCCTTTGGCAACCTGCTGGAAGAGGCGCAGGCGCGCGGCCTGCTTGAGTTCGGCCGCGACGAAAAGTCCAACGCCTATGTGTTCCGAAGCGCTGGCGCTGCGCAGCGCCACGAAGCGCCGACCGAGGGACCGGTGCAGGTGGAAGCGCCGGCAACCGGCGTAGCGCTGGCTGCAGCGCCGGCGCAGCGACAGGAACCGCGCCGACGCGGTCGTGGTGGGCGCAGCGCTTCCAGAGTCGCGGACGATGCCGGCGAGTCCCAGGCGCACACCGGCGTGGAACCCGCCGCTGCGCCGGAGCCGTCGCTGGTGACGGAATGGCTCCACGCGGCGGATGTGCCGGTGCCCGAGGCCGACGCGCCGCGCAAGCCCGCAGCGCGTAGCCGCAGGCCGCGCAAGGCGGCGCCCAAAGGCGACGCCTTATAGGCCGCAGCCGGTCGCTTCGGCGAGGAATTTGTACAGCGCGCCGCAAAGCGGCAACCCGGTGGAACATCGATCGGGCTGCGCGGGCCACCCTGCAGCCGGATGCGGTGATTTTGGGCCGCATGCACCCGGGCCTGCGGGTTGCCTAGAATGCTTGGCCTCACCACGAAAGCAGCCACAGCATGCCCCAGGGAATCATCCGTATCCGCGGAGCGCGCCAGCACAACCTCAAGAACCTCGACCTGGACATCCGCACCGGCGAGCTGACGGTGGTGACGGGCCCCAGTGGTTCCGGCAAGTCCAGTCTGGTCTTCGACACGCTGTACGCCGAGGGGCAGCGCCGCTATGTGGAGACTTTTTCCGCCTATGCGCGGCAATTTCTCGACCGCATGGACAAGCCGGCCGTCGACAAGGTCGAGGGCGTTCCGCCGGCGATCGCAATCGACCAGACCAACCCGGTGCGCTCGTCGCGCTCGACGGTGGGCACCATGACCGAGCTCAACGACCACCTGAAGCTGCTGTTCGCGCGCGCGGGCCAGTTGTTCGACAGCGCCACCGCGCAGCCGGTGCAGCACGACACGCCCCAGACGATTTACGCCCGGCTGCTTGAGCTCGCCGCAGCCGAGAATCCGCGTCTGGTGGTTACGTTTCCGGTCGAGTTACCGGCGGACACCAGCGCCGACGAGGTCGCGCAGTGGCTGTCGGTCAGCGGCTATACGAAAGTGCAAGCCGAGCGCGAGGTGGACATGCCGCCGCCGCCCGAGGCTGCCGTAGCCGGTGGCAAGAAGGGCGCCCGTAAAGCCAGGGGCAGCGACGATGTGCCGCGCAGGCGCAAGCTGCTCGATGTGGTGGCCGACCGCTTCCGGCTGGGTAGCGCCGAGCGGGTGCGCGTCGTCGAAGCGATCGAGGCTGCGCTGCGGCGCGGCAGCGGGCGCATCAGCGTCTATGCGCTCGACGCTGCCGGCGAGGCCGAGCCGCAGATCTGGAAGTTCTCCACCGGGCTGCATTGTCCTGACAGCGACCGACGCTATGCCGACCCGATCGCGTCGGCGTTTTCGTTCAACTCGGCGGTCGGCGCCTGCGAAAGCTGTCGCGGCTTTGGCCGCGTCATCGGCGTCGACTACGGCCTGGTGATTCCGAACGACAAGATCACGCTGCGCGCGGGTGCGATCAAGCCGATGCAGACGCCCGCCTGGCAGGAGTGCCAGGACGACCTGATGCGCCACGCCGAAGACGCCGGCATTCCGCGCGATACGCCCTGGTACAAGCTCAGCACCGAGCAGCAGCAATGGGTTATCAACGGATCGCCAAACTGGAACGGCAAGTGGAACCAGCACTGGTTTGGCGTCAAGCGCTTCTTCGAATACCT
>CAISIP010000240.1 GCA_903885415.1 uncultured beta proteobacterium | reverse complement strand
CGCGCAGGGGCGCGACCCCTTCAACGAGATTGCAGTTCCGCGCGCTGCGATGAAGCTCGCCCAATGGTCCGGGCGAGGCGTTCGCACCGTGAGCGACTTCGCCGTGATCACCGTGTGCGACACGCGCCTGGGCAGCACACGCTACGGCCGCGAGATCCTGGCCGGGCTGCCGCCGTTTCCGCTGCGGCGCTGAACCTCGGCCGCCGCGCGGCGTGCTTCAGGCACCGGCCGGCTGCGCCAGATAGGCGGCCGCCCCCTGGCCTGCCGCTCTTCCGCTGGCCATGCAGGCCGTCAGCAGATAGCCCCCCGTGGGCGCTTCCCAGTCGAGCATTTCACCGGCGCAAAAAACCCCGGGCAGCTGGCGCAGCATCAGACGCGTGTCCATCGCCTCGAAGCGCACGCCACCGGCGCTGCTGATCGCCTCGTCGATCGGGCGCGGCGCCGACAGCCGCAGCGGCAGCGCTTTGATGGCGGCAGCGAGCCGCGGCGGCTGCGCCATGTCTTCGCGCGCCAGCCGTTCGTACAGCAGCCCGGCCTTGACCCCCTCAATGCCCAACCGGCTCTTGAGATGGCTCGACAGCGAGCGCGATCCACGCGGATGAGCAACCTCTGCCAGCACACGTTCGGCCGACAGGCCTGGCAATAGGTCCAGAAACAGCGTCGCCTCGCCCTTGCTCGCGATGGCGTCGCGCAGCAACGCCGACGCGGCGTAGACCAGGCTGCCTTCGACGCCGGTGGCGGTGGCGACGCACTCGCCCTGTCGCGCAAAGACCTCGCCGCCCGCGCCGCAAAAGCGGATCGCGACCGACTTCAAGGGCGCACCCGCGAAACGCTGCACGAAGTGCGCACTCCACCCGGCTGCGACGTCGAAGCCGCAGTTGGCCGGCACCAGCGACGCCACGTCGACGCCGCGTTCGCGCAGCGGCTGCACCCAAGCGCCGGTCGAACCCAGCTTCGCCCAGCTCGCCCCGCCTAGCGCCAGCACAACCACATCGGCCGACACGACCGATGTGCCCTGCGGCGATTCGAAGCGCAGGGAGGTTCCGGCGGCGTCGGCGCACGCATTGGCCCAACCGGTCCAGCGGTGGCGCATGTGCAAGCGCACCGCAGCCCCCTGCGCCGGATGACGCAGCCGATGCAGCCAGGCGCGCAGCAGCGGCGCGGCCTTCATGCCAACCGGAAACACCCGGCCCGAACTGCCGACGAAGGTGTCGACGCCCAGCGCGCCGGCCCAGTCGCGCAACTGCTGCGCGCCAAAGTCCTGCAGCAGCGCAGCGACAGCCGCGCTGCGCGCGCCAAAACGCGACCCGAATTGTGCCGCCGGCTCGGAGTGCGTCAGGTTCAGCCCGCCGATTCCAGCGAGCAGAAACTTGCGCCCGGCACTGGGCATGGCATCGTACACATGCACCGCATGGCCGGCGGCACTCAACTGCTCGGCCGCCATCAGACCGGCCGGGCCGGCGCCAACCACGATGGCGGTGGTCGCTGCTTGTTCATTCATTTTTCATGGGGCTTTCACGGTCCAATTCGATCAGATCGCCTTGCGGGTTCAAAAAGGCGGCGCGAACGCATTGTCCCGGGTACAGCGACTGCACCGCGCTGCGGTAGCCACCGAGTTGCGCGCGCAGTTCGGGCTGCAGCTGTGGCGCAATCGCCGACTTGAAGTCCAGCACCCACCAGTGGCCGTCGTCACTGCGCTGCACCAACCGGTCTATGCGCAGCGTGCGGTCTTGCACCACCAGTTCGACTTCATTGGCTTGCCAGGCCAGCAAGGCGCTGTCCCACGCCCAGGCGCCCTGCCCGCCCAGTATGCGCTCGGCCATGTCGCGGGCCTGCGCCGCCGGTTCGGCGTCGAGCCCGAACTCGCGCGCGGCCGCCAAGGCGCTGTGCGGGGAGG
>CAISIP010000239.1 GCA_903885415.1 uncultured beta proteobacterium | reverse complement strand
TGGTGGGGGCAACATATTTCGCGGTGTCGCCGGCGGTTCGGTCGGAATGGACCGGGCCACCGCCGACTACATGGGCATGCTGGCGACCGTTATGAACGCGCTGGCGCTGGGCGACACCATGAACAAGGCCGGCTTGACGGCGCGCGTGATGTCGGCGATTTCGATCGAGCAGGTGGTCGAGCCCTATGTGCGGCCCAAAGCCCTCCAATACCTAGAAGAAGGCAAGGTAGTGATCTTCGCCGCCGGAACCGGCAACCCGTTTTTCACCACCGACACCGCAGCCGCGCTGCGCGGCGCCGAGATAGGCGCCGAGGTGGTGCTCAAGGCGACCAAGGTGGACGGCGTCTACAGCGCCGACCCCAAGAAGGATCCGTCGGCCAGCTTGTACAGCACGATTTCTTTCGATGAGGCGATGGCCAAGAACCTGGGAATCATGGACGCGACCGCATTCGCACTGTGCCGCGACCAGAAACTTCCGGTGCGCGTGTTTTCGATCTTCAAGCACGGTGCGCTGCGCCGGGTGGTGATGGGCGAACAGGAAGGCACATTGGTGCATGCATGACAATCGGCAGGCGAGGGCGGCAGCGGGCCGGTCCAGTCTGTTGGTGCAATTTTTCGGGGTGTGACGATGGATATAGCTGAAATTAGGACGACAGCCGAGGCCAAGATGGACCAGTCGATCGCGGCATTCAAGGCCAACTTGACCAAGATTCGGACCGGCCGCGCCAACCCGGCGCTGCTCGACTCGGTGCATGTGGACTACTACGGGGCCCAGTTGCCGATCAGCCAGGTAGCCAATGTGTCCTTGCTCGATGCGCGCACCATCAGCATCCAGCCCTGGGAAAAAGGAATGGGCGCGAAGATCGAAAAGGCGATCCGGGAAAGCGACCTGGGCCTGAATCCGGCGTCCATGGGCGACCTGATCCGGGTGCCGATGCCAGCGATGACCGAAGAACGCCGCAAGGAACTGACCAAGGTGGTACGCGGCGAAGGTGAAAGCGCCAAGATCGCGGTGCGCAACCTGCGCCGTGACGCTAACGAGGCGGTGAAGAAACTGGTTCGGGACAAATTGGCGTCCGAGGACGACCACAAGCGATCCGAGGTCGACATTCAGAAGGTGACCGATCGCCATATTACGGCCATCGACCAGTTGGTAGCGGCCAAGGAGCAGGACCTGATGGCGGTCTGAGGCCAAGAGCCGAAGCCGCTATCCGGACTGACTTGCAGGCTTGCATGCCCAACACCACTCGCCGCAGCCGCTCCGGATGAACGATGTGCCCCGGGTTCCGTGCCATATCGCCATCGTCATGGATGGCAATGGCCGCTGGGCCAAGCAGCGCTTCCTGCCCCGTTTTGCCGGGCACAAGGCCGGCGTGGACGCGTTGCGCCGCTGCGTAAAGGCCTGCGCCTCGCGTGGCGTTGCGGTGCTGACGGTGTTTGCCTTTTCTTCCGAGAACTGGAACCGGCCGCGCGACGAGGTATCGAGTCTGATGGATTTGCTGGTGATGGCGCTGGCGCGGGAAGTGCCTCAACTCGCTGCCGATGGCGTGCGGCTGTGCTTCGTCGGCGAGCGTGACGGGCTGTCCCTGGCCTTGCGCGCCGGGCTGGAGCAGGCCGAGGCAGCGACCCTGTCCAATGCCGGTTTGCTGCTCAATGTCTGCTTCAACTACGGCGGTCGCTGGGACTTGGTACAGGCTGCGAACCGGTTGGTGGCGCAGGGGCAGGCCATCACCGAGTCCAGCCTTGGCGCTGCGATGCAGATGGGAAAAGTGCCTGACCCGGACTTGATCATTCGCACCGGCGGCGAGCAGCGCATCAGCAACTTCCTGCTCTGGCAGGCGGCCTATGCCGAACTGGTTTTCAGCGATCGGCTGTGGCCCGATTTTGACGACGAGGCGCTCGATCTCGCGCTGTGCGCCTTCGCCCGGCGTGAACGGCGCTTTGGGAAAATATCCGAGCAGCTTGCGCCGGCGTTGCATGGCCAACCGGTAGTCTGAGCGCAGCAGATGCTCTGGCAACGCGTCGCCACCGCCGTCGTCCTGCTGCTGCTGCTGTTGCCGGCGCTGTTTAGCGAGGCACATGCCCCCTTGTATGCCGTCGCGCTGGTTTTCATAGCCGCTGGCGCCTGGGAATGGTCGCGACTCAACGGCTACCCGGGCCTGCCGGCGCTGCTCAGCGGCGCCGCCTGCGCAATCGCTTGCGCGCTCGCCTGGAGGGTAGGTTGGCCCGAACAGCGGCTGCCCGGGCTGTGGGCCGGGGCTGCCTTGCTATGGCTCGCCGGCGGCGCGTGGCTGCTGCGCGCGGGCGCCGCATCATGGCGATCGCGGGCGCGGCCGATGCGCCTGGCGGCGGGCTTGCTGGTCCTGCTGCTGGCCTGGCTGGCGGTCGCGCAGGCGCGGGCAGTCGGCATCCACTTCTTGCTGTCGGTGCTGGTGCTGGTGTGGGCGGCCGACATATGCGCCTACTTCACGGGCCGGGCCTGGGGCGGCCGCTGGTTCAAGCGTAGGCTGGCGCCGACGATCAGCCCGGGAAAGAGCTGGGAAGGCGTGGCGGGCGCGGTGATCGGCGTCGTCGCGCTGGCCTGGGCCTGGGCCCAGGTTGAAACCGGATGGCCGCGGCAGTCGCCCAGCCTGTACACGCGGCTTTTCGAAGCCGGCCCGTGGCTATGGCTGCCGGCGCTCCTTTGGCTGACCGCCATGAGCGTGGTGGGCGATTTGGTGGAGTCGCTGGTCAAGCGCGCCGCCGCAGTCAAGGACAGCAGCCAATTGCTGCCCGGTCATGGCGGCGTGCTCGACCGGCTTGACGCCTTGCTGCCGACGCTGCCGCTGGCCATGTTTCTTTACGGGCTGTTCGAGCAATCGCCATGAAGCCGGTGCAGCGCGTCGTGGTGCTCGGCTCCACCGGATCGGTGGGGGTGAACACGCTCGAAGTCATTGAGCGCCACCCCGGCCGATTCGAGGTTTTTGCGCTCACCGCGTCTACCCGGGTCGAGCAGATGTTCGCGCAGTGCCAGCGCTTCAAGCCGGCCTTCGCGGTGATGGCCAGCCCCGGGCATGCGCGCGATCTCGAACAGCGCTGCCGCAGCAATGGCCTGCAAACCCGGGTGCTGTCAGGGTCCGACGCCATCGCGCAGGTGGCGGCCGACGAGCGCGCCGACATCGTGATGGCGGCGATCGTTGGCGCCGCCGGGCTGCTGCCGTGCCTGCGCGCGGCGCGCGCGGGCAAGCGGCTGCTGCTGGCCAACAAGGAGGCGCTGGTCGTGGGGGGCCAGGTTTTCCTTGACGCGGTGGCGCAAGGTGGCGCGCAGCTGCTGCCGATCGACAGCGAGCATTCGGCGATCTTCCAGTCGCTGCCGGCCGACCCTGCGCAATGGCCGCATCAAATCAACAAACTGATACTGACCGCCTCGGGCGGGCCGTTTCGCACGCGCGACCCGCAAACGCTGCGCGAGGTCACACCCGAGCAGGCATGCGCGCACCCGAACTGGTCCATGGGGCGCAAGATTTCGGTCGATTCGGCGACCATGATGAACAAGGCGCTCGAGGTCATCGAGGCGCGCCTGCTGTTTGGCGTGCAGCCCGCGCAGATCGAGGTGGTGATCCATCCGCAAAGCGTGATCCATTCGATGGTCCAGTACCACGACCATTCGATCGTCGCGCAGCTCGGAACAGCCGACATGCGGGTGCCGATCGCCTACGGCCTGTCATGGCCCGAGCGCATCGCGTCGGGAGCGTCGGCGCTGAACTTTCAGGACATGGCTGCAATGAGCTTTGAAGCGATCGATTCTGTACCGCATCGGGCGCGCTTCCCGGGTCTGCAGCTGGCCTGGCAGGTGCTTGCTGGGCCGGTGGGTTCGACAGCCGTATTGAACGCTTCCAACGAAGTGGCGGTTGCCGCATTTCTGGATCGGCGCATCCGCTTTGACCAGATCTATTCGCTCAACGCGCACACCCTGTCCAGCGTGCAACCGGGTGCGGTGCGTTCGATCGATGACCTGCTGGCGCTCGACGCCGAGGCGCGCGGCGCCGCTGCGCGCCTGGCCCAGGCCTGGTCAGCCTGATACGGGCCAGATGACATGCTGCTGACGCTGCTCGCATTTGTCGTTGCGCTGGGCGTCCTGATCGCCGTGCATGAGTACGGCCACTACCGGGTAGCCGTCGCCTGCGGCGTGCGGGTGCTGCGATTTTCGGTCGGCTTTGGCGCAACGCTGGTGCGCTGGCAACCGCGCGGATCGTCGACCGAGTTTGTCATCGGCGCATTTCCGCTGGGTGGCTATGTGAAGATGCTCGACGAGCGCGAAGGCCCCGTCCCCGCCGACCAGCGACATCTGGCGTTCAACAACCAGCCGCTGGCGTCGCGCGCCGCGATCGTCGCAGCCGGTCCGCTGATCAACCTGCTGCTGGCCGCCGCCCTGTATTGCGTCGTCAACTGGAGCGGTGTCGAACAGCCCCGCGCGGTGCTGGCGAGCCCTTTGCAGGGCTCTGTGGCGCAGCGCGCGGGACTCAGCGGCGGCGAGACGGTGCTGGCGGGCGGCCTGGATGGCGACGAGGTGCAGGCCTTGCGGTCCTTTGACGAGCTCCGCTGGCTGCTCGCGCGCGCGGCCTTGCAGCGCAGCGATGTACGGCTGGTTCTGGCCGACGGGTCTGGTGCCGCAACCCGCGAAGTCGTGCTGCGTCTGGGACACATCCCGCTACCGCAGGATGATGCGCAGGCCTTGCGCAGCGTCGGCATTCTGGCGCCGATGACGCGACCGGTGGTGGGCGCCGTACTTCCGGATGCCGCTGCGGCGGCGGCCGGCTTGCGCGCCGGCGATCTGGTGCTGAAGGTGGGGGCTGCCGCGGTCGTCGACGGCACGCAGTTGCGCGCGCTGATACGCGCATCGGTGCGCGACGGACAGGGGCTGGCGGCGCCTTGGCTGGTGCAGCGCGAAGGGCGCCAGATGGAGATCGAGGTGCGGCCCGCGGCGGTGCAGGAGGGCGAGCAGTGGGTGGGAAGGATCGGCGCCTACATCGGAGCACCTGCGGAGCTGGTGACGGTGCGTTATGGACTGGTCGAGGGTTTGTCCGCCGGCGTGCAGCGTACCTGGGAGGTCGCCGCGCTGACGCTGCGCATGATCGGCAGCATGGCCTTGGGCGAGGCCTCGCTCAAGAACCTCAGCGGGCCGCTGACGATAGCCGACTACGCCGGAAAGTCGGCCAGCCAGGGCCTCACCCAGTATCTTCTTTTCCTCGCGCTGATCAGTGTGAGCCTGGGCGTGCTGAACCTGCTTCCGCTGCCGGTCCTCGATGGCGGACACCTGATGTATTATCTTTGGGAGGCGGCGACAGGAAAACGCATTGGCGAAGTCTGGCTGGAGCGGCTCCAACGTGCCGGGATTGCGGTTCTGGCCTTGATGATGGCCGTGGCCCTTTACAACGATCTGGTCCGCCTTATCGGTTAGTTTTTTTAGCGTCGGACCGCCTTCGCCGACCGACTCTTATAAGCAAAAAATGCAATTTAAAAGATATAGCTGCTGGCTGCGCGCGATCGCCCTGGGTCTGGGCCTGCTTGCCGGGGTGGCCTGGGCTGCGGCTCCCTTCACCGTTCGCGACATTCGTATCGAGGGTTTGCAGCGCGTGGAGGCCGGAACCGTCTTCGCGTCGCTGCCGGTGCGCATAGGCGACGTCTATGACGACGAAAAAGGGGCCGCCGCGATTCAGGCGCTGTTCGGCCTGGGCTTGTTCAAGGATGTCCGGCTCGACGTCAGCGGCGATGTGCTGGTGGTGTTGGTGGAGGAGCGCCCCACGGTCGGCGAGGTCGAATTCAGCGGCGCCAAGGAGTTCGAGAAGGACGCACTGCTCAAGGCCTTGCGCGACATCGGTCTGGCCGATGGCCGGCCCTTTGATCGGGCGCTGCTCGACCGCGCCGAGCAGGAACTCAAGCGCCAGTACATCAACCGCAGCCTGTATGCGGCCGAGGTGGTGACGACGGTGACGCCGGTGGAGCGCAACCGTGTCAACCTGGCATTTAGCATCACGGAGGGGGAGCGCGCCCGGATCAAGGAAATCCGCATCGTCGGCAGCAAGGCGTTCAGCGAGTCGACGCTTCGCAAACAATTCGACCTCGACGGCGCGGGATGGCTGAGCTGGTACACCAAGTCGGACCAGTATGCGCGATCCAAGCTCAATGCCGACCTCGAGACGCTGCGCTCCTACTATCTGAGCCGCGGCTATCTGGAATTCCGGATCGACTCGACGCAGGTCGTGATTTCGCCCGACAAGCAGGACATCGACATCGTGATCAACCTGACCGAGGGCGATCGTTTCGTGGTCGCGAGCGTCAAGCTCGAGGGCAATTACCTCGGCAAGGAAGACCAGTTCAAGGAACTGGTGAAAATTCAGCCGGGCCAGGCTTACAACGCCGACGAGGTGGTTCAAACTACCAAGGCCTTCGGCGATTACTTTGGCAACTTTGGCTACGCCTTTGCGCAGGTCGAAGCCAGGCCCGAGGTCGACCGCGTCAATAATCGGGTGGCGCTGGTGCTGCAGGCCGACCCGTCGCGGCGGGTTTACGTCCGTCGTATCAATGTGGCGGGCAATAGCCGAACCCGCGACGAGGTGGTGCGCCGCGAGTTCAGGCAGTTCGAGTCGTCCTGGTACGACGCCGACAAAATCAAGCTGTCACGCGACCGCGTCGACCGGCTGGGATTTTTCAAGGACGTCAACGTCGAGACCCAGGACGTTGCAGGTTCTCCCGACCAGATCGAGTTGACCGTCACCGTGACCGAAAAGCCCAGCGGCAGTTTGAGCCTGGGCGCGGGCTATTCCAGCGCCGATGGACTGGGCCTGAGCATGGGCATCAAGCAGGACAATGCATTCGGATCAGGCAACTCGCTGGGCGCGCAACTCAACACCAGCAGCGCCAACCGCACCCTGGTGCTGAGTACGACCGACCCTTATTTCACGACCGACGGCGTATCACGCTCGATCGACATTTACCACCGCAATCAGAGCCCCTACACCGATGTCTCAAGCTACAAACTGGTGACTTCTGGCGCCAGCTTGCGCTTTGGCGTTCCGTTCACCGAGACCGACACGGTCTTCTTCGGCGCTGGCGTGGAACAAACCCAAATCGTTCCCGGGACCAGTTTGCCCGCCTCTTACATGATCTATGCCAGCCAGTTTGGCTATACCAGCGCCACGCTGCCGCTGACAGTGGGTTGGGCGCGCGACTCGCGTGATAGCGCCCTGGCGCCCAACAAGGGTGTCTTCCAGCGTGCCAACGCTGAATGGGGGCTATCTGGCGACGTCCGATACATCAGTGGCGTTTACCAGTACCAAAAGTATGTTCCGCTGGACAAGCAGTTCACGCTCGCGTTGAACGGCGATGTGGGACTTGGCCGCGGCTTGGCAGGCCGTCCCTTTCCCCTGTTTAAGAATTTTTATGGCGGCGGTCTGGGATCGGTGCGCGGTTTTGAACAGAGCAGCCTGGGCCCCCGAGACGCCATATCGGGCGTGTTTCTGGGCGGTACCAAGAAGCTCAACGGGAACCTGGAACTGCTGGCGCCTTTTCCCGGGGCGGGCAACGACCGTACGCTGCGCGTTTTTGCATTTGCCGACATCGGCAACGTCTACGCCGAGTCCGATTCGGTCGATCTGAAGCTGCTGCGCGCGTCGACCGGCGTCGGCGTGAGCTGGGTGTCGCCCGTCGGCCCTTTGCGGCTGGCGCTGGCCATTCCGACCCGACGGTTTACTGGCGATAAAATCCAGCGTGTCCAATTTCAGATCGGAACTGCTTTCTAATGAAGAACCTTGTTCGCCAATGTCTAGCCGCCGCCTTGCTGGCGTCGGTGTTCGCCCTCCAAGCCCATGCGCAGGAGTTCCGGGTCGGTTTCGTCAATACGGACCGGATCTTCAAGGAGGCGACGACCGCCAAGGCGGCGCAGGTCAAGCTTGAGCAGGAGTTTTCCAAGCGCGAGAAGGAACTGGTCGATCTGGGCGCGACGCTCAAAGGGCTGTCCGACAAGCTTGAGCGCGAGGCGCCCACACTGGGCGAATCGCAGCGCAGCCTGCGCCAGAAGCAGCTGGTCGACCAGGACCGGGATTTCCAGCGCAAGCGCCGCGAATTCCAGGAAGACCTCAATGCGCGCAAGAACGAGGAGCTGCAGTTGGTGCTCGAGCGAGCCAACCGGGTCGTCAAACAGGTCGCCGAGGCGGAAAAATACGATCTGGTGCTGCAGGATGCGGTCTACATCAACCCCAAACATGACATCACCGACAAGGTGATCAAGGCGCTCAACGCCGGAGCCAAGTAGCCGATCCGGTGCTGCCAGCGTGACGCTTTCACTGGCAGACCTGGTGCAGTCGCTTGGCGGCGAACTGCACGGGGACCCGCAAGTGCGCATCGCCGGTCTGGCCCCGCTGGAATCGGCCAGCGCGCAGGAGCTGAGCTTCATCCACCACCCGCGCTACCTGGCGCAACTCAAGGCGTCCCAAGCCGCCTGCGTCATTGTCAGCCCCGAACTCCAGCAGCAGGCGCTGCAGCGCGGCGCGTGTATCGTCACGCCCGACCCCTACCTATTTTTTGCACGCGCCACGCAGTGGTGGAAACGCCAAACCAGTGTGCCAGTCCCCGCGGGCATTCACCCCAGCGCAGTGGTCGACGCACTAGCCTGGGTCGACGCCCGGGCGACGGTCGGTCCGCTGTGCGTTGTCGAGCGCGGAGCGCGCATTGGCGCGGGAACGGTGCTTAAGTCGCGCGTGACGGTCGGCGCAGACTGCGTGATCGGTGAGCGCTGCCTGCTGCACGCCGGCGTGGTGATCGGCGCCGACGGCTTTGGTTTCGCGCCGGGCGCAGACCATTGGGAAAAAATCGAGCAACTCGGGGCGGTGCGCATTGGCGACGATGTGGAAATCGGCGCCAACAGCTGTGTCGATCGGGGCGCGCTGGCCGATACGGTCATCGAAGACGGCGTCAAGCTCGACAACCTGATACAGATCGGCCACAACGTGCGCGTGGGGCGCCATACCGCGATGGCCGCCTGCGTCGGCGTGGCGGGATCGGCGACGATCGGCGCGCACTGCACTATCGGCGGCGCCGCCGTCGTGCTGGGCCATCTGGTGCTGGCCGACCGGGTTCACATCTCTGCCGCATCGGTCGTCACCCGTTCGATCCACAAGCCCGGCCATTACAGCGGCATTTTTCCGATCGACGACAATGCCAGTTGGGAAAAAAATGCTGCAACACTCAAGCGGCTGCACCGACTTCGCGAGCGGGTGCAGGCGCTGGAAAAGCCGGGCCAACCACCTGCAAAGCCATGATGGACATTCACCAGATCCTCAAGCAACTACCGCACCGCTACCCCTTCTTGCTGGTCGACCGGGTGCTGTCGGTGGACAAGGGAAAGAGCATCCAGGCCTTGAAAAATGTGTCGATTAACGAGCCTTTTTTCAACGGCCACTTCCCGCATCGTCCGGTCATGCCGGGCGTGTTGATGCTCGAGGCGCTCGCGCAGACGGCGGCGCTGCTGGCTTTTGACACGCTGGGCGTGACGCCCGACGACAAGACCATCTACTACTTCGCGGGCATCGATGGCGCGCGCTTCAAGCGTCCGGTCGAGCCGGGCGACCAGTTGCTGCTGCATGCCGAACTGGTACGCATGAAGTCGGGCATTTTCAAGTTCAAGACGCACGCGATGGTTCTCGACCAACTGGCGGTCGAGGCCGAGCTGATCTGTACCATGCGCAGCATCGCCTGAGCGCGTTCGGCCGGTCCGCATGCGCTTGATCCATCCGACCGCTCTGGTCGACGCCCACGCCGAACTCGACAGCTCGGTCAGCGTAGGTCCGTACAGCGTGATCGGAGCGCATGTGCGGATCGGTGCGGGAACCAGCGTGGGCGCGCATTGTGTCATCGAGGGCCATACCACCATCGGCCGTGACAATCGCGTATTCCAGTTCAACTCGCTGGGCGCGATTCCGCAGGACAAGAAATACGCCGGCGAGCCCTGCGAACTGCGCATCGGCGATCGCAACACGATCCGCGAGTTCTGTACCCTCAACATTGGTTCGCCCGGTGACAGCGGCGTTACCCGGGTTGGCGACGACAACTGGATCATGGCCTATGTGCATTTGGCACACGACTGCCAGGTTGGCAGCAACACCATATTCGCCAACAACGCCCAACTTGCCGGCCATGTGCGGGTCGGTGACTGGGCGATTCTGGGCGGATTTACCGTGGTCCACCAGTTCGTCCGTATCGGCGCGCACAGCATGACCGCCATGTGCGCGCTGCTGTTTGCCGATCTGCCGCCCTATGTGATGTGCCAGGGTCAGCCCGCAGCCGCGCGGTCGATGAACTTCGAGGGCCTGCGCCGGCGCGGGTTTTCGCCGCAGCGTGTATCGACCGTGCGCGCCATGTACAAGGCCCTGTACCGCGACAACCTGACGCTTGAGCAGTCGCGCGTGCGGATCGCCGAGATGGCGCAGTCCCAGCCCGAAGCCGCCGACGATGTGGCGATGATGCTGGCCTTCCTGGAGCAGGTCGCGCCAGGCCGCGGCATCGTGCGCTGAGCGCCATGGCGCAGGATGCTGCCAGCGCACGATCCGGTGCCGCGCCGCGTATCGCGATGGTGGCGGGGGAGGCCTCCGGAGACCTGCTGGCGGCTTTGTTGCTCGATGGCCTGCACGCGCGCTGGCCGGCCCTGTCGGCCCACGGCATTGGCGGCCCGCAGATGGCGCAGCGCGGCTTTGAGGCCTGGTGGCCCAGCGACAAGCTCGCGGTGCGCGGCTATGTGGAAGTGCTGCGCCACTACCGGGGGATCGTCGCCATACGCGCGCAGTGCCGCAGGCGTTGGCTGAAATCGCCGCCCGACCTGTTCATCGGCGTCGACGCGCCGGACTTCAATCTGGCGCTGGAGCGCGATCTCCGGCGCGCCGGCGTGAAAACGCTGCATTTCGTGAGCCCCTCGGTATGGGCCTGGCGCGCCGAGCGGCTGGCGCGCATGCGCGACAGCGTCGACCATGTGCTGTGCCTGTTCCCCTTTGAGCCGGCGCTGCTGCAGCAGCACGGCATCGCGGCGACCTATGTAGGCCATCCGTTGGCGGCTACGATTGCGATGGTGCCCGACCGTCAGGCTGCACGCCTGGCACTCGGACTGCCAGTGCAGGGGCCGGTGGTGGCGCTGCTGCCGGGAAGCCGGCAATCGGAAATCGACTACCTCGCGCGGCGCTTTCTGGACGCCGCGGCGATTCTCTTGCGCCAGCGGCCATGGATCCGCTTCGTCCTGCCCACGCTGCCTGCGCTCAAGCCCCGGGTCGAGCGTATCGTGCGCGACGCCGGCATGGCACGCCATGTCGATGTGCTCAGTGGCCAGTCGCACCAGGCGCTGGCCGCCTGCGACGCGACGCTGATCGCCAGCGGAACCGCGACGCTGGAGGCGGCGCTGTTCAAGCGGCCGATGGTGATCGCCTACAACATGCACTGGCTGAGCTGGCAGTTGATGCGCCGCCAGCGACTGCAGCCCTGGGTCGGTCTGCCCAACATACTGTGCCGCGACTTTGTAGTGCCCGAGTTCCTGCAGGACAAGGCGACGCCGGCTGCGCTCGCTGCGGCATTGGCGCAGTGGCTCGACGAGCCGGACAGGGTTACTGCGCTGCAGCAGCGATTCGCGTCGCTGCACCGTGAACTGCAACGCGACACTTCTGAACTGGCCGCCCATGCGATCGCGCAGCTCTTCCCAGCCTGAGCAGCTTGGGCTGGACTGGGACGGCCCGGGCCTGGTCGCCGGCGTCGACGAGGCCGGTCGGGGTCCGCTGGCCGGACCGGTGGTGGCGGCCGCCGTCATCCTCGACCAGCGCAAGCCGATCGCGGGGCTGGACGACTCCAAGAAGCTCAGCGCTGCGCGACGCGAAAGCCTGTGCGCGCAGATACTCGCGCAGGCTCTGTGCTGTTCGGTGGCCCGGGCCAGCGTCGAGGAAATTGACCGCCTCAACATATTGCAGGCGACGATGCTCGCGATGCGACGTGCAGTGGCCGGGCTGCGGCTGAAACCGTCCCGGGTGCTGGTCGACGGCAACCGCCTTCCGGTTATCGACGTGGTGGCCCAGGCCATCGTCGGTGGCGATGCGCTGGTTCCTTCGATATCGGCCGCTTCCATTGTGGCCAAGGTGCACCGCGACCACTGGTGCCTTGAACTGGATCTGCTGTACCCGGTCTATGGATTTGCCGCCCACAAGGGCTATGGAACCGCGCAGCATCTGGCGGCGCTGCAGGCGTACGGCGCGTGTCCCGAGCACCGCCGCAGTTTCGCCCCGGTGGCACGGGTGCTGGCATGACCGACGCCGCGGGAGTGCTCTTCAGCCGGGTTGCGTCGCGCGACAACGCGCTGGTCAAGCGGCTGCGCGCGCTGTCGCGGCCGGGCGCGGCGTACCGCAAGCACGGTGTTTTCTGGATCGAGGGTGAGCACCTGTGCAGCGCCGCCGTGGCGCGTGGCGTCGACCTGGAGGTCGCGGTATTTGCCGAATCCTTCTGGCCGCAGACGGACGCCGGCTGGGCGCACCAAGCACGTACCTTGGCGCGCAAGTGCGTCGTGATGCCGGACGCGCTGATCGCGGAACTCAGCGGCCTGGAGTCGGCGGCCCGGATCGGTTTCCTGATCGACCTGCCGGCTTTGTCGGCGCCGCGTCCAGGGGTCGCCAGCGTGGTGCTCGACCGGGTACAGGACGCCGGCAACGTCGGCTCGATCTTGCGCAGCGCCTGCGCATTCGGCTTCGGCCAGGTGCTCGCGCTGCGCGGCACCGCCGGCTTGTGGTCGTCCAAGGTATTGCGCGCGGCGATGGGCGCGCACTTCGGGCTGCAATTGATCGAAGGCCTGCAGCCGTCGGACATCAGCGCGCTGGGCCTTCCGTTGATCGTTACCAGTTCGCACCAGGGACAGTGGCTGCAGCAGCAGAACCTGCCCTGGCCCTGCGCCTGGGCTTTCGGCCATGAAGGGCAGGGCCTGTGCGACGAACTGCTGCGCGCAGCCGAGCGGGGCGTTCGCATCGCCCAGCCCGGCGGCGAGGAGTCGCTCAACGTCGCCGCCGCCGCCGCCATCTGCCTGCACGCGAGCGCGATCGCCCAGGCGCGCGAGCGCGGGCCGCGCTGACGGGCCCGCACCCGGCCCGGATACAATGGGAGGCTTTCCAGAAAGCAGCAGCCCCGAGCGATTTCACAGTCAAATCCCGATTCAGAAGCAGCAACCAGGAACCGAATCCTGTGGATGCTTGGGCGCACCCGCAACCAACCCGGAGATCCCAGTGCTTTTGTCTCTCAAGGGAACTAACCCTGCCGCCATTTTGGCGCTCGCGGACGGAACGGTCTACCTTGGCGATTCGATCGGAGCCGCTGGCACCACGGTAGGAGAAGTCGTATTCAATACGGCGATGACCGGCTACCAGGAAATCCTCACCGACCCCAGCTATTGCCAGCAGATTGTCACGCTGACCTACCCGCACATTGGCAACTACGGCGTCAACCCGCAGGACTGCGAGTCGGACCGGGTGCACGCTGCCGGACTGGTCAGCAAGGACCTGCCGCTGACGGCTTCCAACTTTCGCCAGACCGCCACGCTGGCGTCCTATCTGGCCGCCGAAAATACCGTAGCCATCGCCAACATCGACACGCGCAAGCTCACGCGCCAGATCCGCAGCCAGGGGGCGCAAAACGGCTGCATCTTCGGTCTGAAGCCAGGGCAGCCGGTCACGCAGCAGGCCATCGAACAGGCGCTGGCCGCGGCGCGCGGCGCGCCTTCCATGGCCGGCTTAGACCTGGCGAAGGTGGTGAGCGTTCGTGCCGCCTACCCGTGGCAGCAGGCCGAGTGGGGTCTGGGTGCGGCGAGTGACGGCAAGCCGGGCTTCGCCGACCTGGCGAGCGGGCGCCACCATGTCGTCGCCTTCGACTTCGGCGTCAAGCGCAACATACTGCGCATGCTCGCGCAGCGCGGTTGCCGGCTGACGGTCGTTCCGGCGCAGACCGACGCTGCGCAGGTGCTGGCGCTCAAGCCCGACGGCATATTCTTGTCCAACGGTCCGGGAGATCCGCAGCCCTGCGATTACGCGGTGCGCGCGACGGCCGAGTTGGTCGACAAGGGCCTTCCGGTTTTTGGCATTTGTCTGGGACACCAAATACTCGCGCTGGCATCGGGTGCGAAGACCTTCAAGATGAAGTTCGGCCACCACGGTGCGAACCATCCGGTAAAAGACCTCGACAGCGGGCGCGTCAGCATCACCAGCCAGAACCACGGCTTTGCCGTCGACCAGGCTTCGTTGCCGGCGAATCTGCGCGCGACGCATCTCAGCCTGTTTGACGCCACGGTGCAGGGCCTGGCGCGCACCGACAGGCCCGCGTTCAGCTTTCAGGGCCACCCGGAAGCATCTCCTGGCCCGCACGACATTGCCTATCTGTTCGACCGCTTCGTCGGCCTGATGGAGCAGAGGGCATGAGCTTTTACGGTGTCACCGACCTCTGGACCTATGCGATCGGGGCGCTGGGCATCATCCTGCTGCCCGGCCCCAACTCGCTGTTCGTGCTGTCGCTGGCGACGACCCGCGGTGTCAGGGCCGGATACCAGGGAGCCTTGGGCGTCTTTGCGGGCGACATCATCTTGCTGCTGCTCACGGCGCTGGGAGCAGCGAGCCTGCTGCGCGCCTATCCGTCGCTGTTCATGGTGGTGAAGTACGCCGGCGCGGCCTACCTGTCCTGGGTGGGGTTGGGCCTGGTGCGGGGCGCGTTTGACCGATGGCGCGGTGCAGCTGCCCCGGCGCTGCCCGCCGACCAGACCCCCGCTGACCTGACCCACCCGCTGCGTCGGGCGCTGGTGATCAGCCTGCTGAATCCGAAGGCGATCCTGTTCCTGCTGTCGTTCTTCGTGCAGTTCATCGACCCGCTTTACGAGACACCCGCAGTGCCTTTCTTGATCCTCAGCGCCATCGTGCTGGCGTTCAGCGCGCTGTACCTGTCGGCGCTGATCTTCGCCGGCGCGCGGTTGGCGCAGGCCTTTGGACGACGCCGGCGCCTGTCAGCCAGCCTGTGCAGCGGCGTAGGCGCCTTGTTCATGTGGTTCGGGGTCAAGTTGGCCACCGCGAGCCTGCACTGACCGATATTCAAGAGCAGCAGACATGCCAAAACGTTCCGACATCAAGAGCATCCTGATCATTGGCGCGGGCCCGATCATCATCGGTCAGGCCTGCGAGTTCGACTACTCGGGGGTACAGGCCTGCAAAGCGCTGCGCGAGGAAGGTTTCAAGGTCATCCTGATCAACAGCAACCCAGCGACGATCATGACCGACCCGGCTACCGCCGACGTGACCTACATCGAACCGATCACCTGGCAGACGGTCGAGAAGATCATCGCCAAGGAAAGGCCCGACGCGATCCTGCCCACCATGGGCGGACAGACCGCACTGAACTGCGCGCTGGACCTGTGGCGCAACGGCGTGCTCGAGCGCTACCGGGTAGAACTGATTGGCGCCAGCCCCGAGGCGATCGACAAGGCCGAAGACCGATTGAAGTTCAAGGATGCGATGACGCGCATCGGACTGGGTTCGGCGCGTTCCGGAATCGCGCACAACATGGACGACGCATGGTCGGTGCAAAAGACGCTGGGCTTTCCCACCGTCATACGACCGAGCTTCACGCTCGGCGGGACCGGAGGCGGCATCGCCTACAACGCCGAGGAGTTCGAGACCATCTGCAAGCGCGGCATCGAGGCATCGCCGACCAACGAACTGCTGATTGAAGAGTCGCTGCTGGGCTGGAAAGAGTTCGAGATGGAGGTGGTGCGCGACAAGGTAGACAACTGCATCATCGTGTGCTCGATCGAGAACCTGGACCCGATGGGCGTGCACACCGGCGACTCGATCACCGTTGCGCCGGCGCAGACGCTGAGCGACCGCGAATACCAGATCCTGCGCAATGCATCGCTGGCCGTGCTGCGCGAAATTGGTGTCGACACGGGTGGCTCCAACGTGCAGTTCGCGATCAACCCGCAGGACGGGCGCATGGTGGTGATCGAGATGAACCCGCGCGTGAGCCGCTCGTCTGCGCTGGCGTCCAAGGCCACCGGTTTTCCAATTGCCAGGATCGCGGCCAAACTGGCGGTGGGTTACACGCTGGACGAATTGCGCAACGAGATCACCGCAGGCGCGACGCCGGCGAGTTTCGAGCCCAGCATCGACTATGTGGTAACCAAGATACCGCGCTTCGCTTTCGAGAAATTTCCCGCCGCTGACGCGCGCCTGACGACGCAGATGAAGTCGGTCGGCGAGGTGATGGCAATAGGACGCACCTTCCAGGAGTCGTTCCAGAAAGCGCTGCGCGGGTTGGAGGTCGGTGTCGACGGAATGAACGAGAAGACGCAGGATCGCGAAGTCCTCGAACAGGAGCTCGGCGCGCCAGGCCCCGAGCGCATCTGGTACGTTGGCGACGCCTTTGCCCAGGGAATGTGCGTCGACGAGGTGTATGCGCTGACCAAGATAGACCCTTGGTTTTTGGTCCAAATCGAGGAGATCGTCAAGATCGAACTGGAGCTCGAGACCAAGACGCTGGCCGAACTCGATGCCCTGACGCTTCGCGCGCTGAAAAAAAAGGGCTTCTCCGACCGCCGCCTAGCGCGCCAGCTCAAGACCACCGAAACCGCGGTTCGGGCGCAGCGCGTCGCGCTCGGCGTGCGGCCGGTCTACAAGCGGGTTGACACCTGCGCTGCCGAATTCCCGACCGACACCGCCTATCTGTATTCGAGCTACGAGGACGAGTGCGAGGCGCAGCCCTCGTCCCGGCGCAAGATCATGGTGCTCGGCGGCGGGCCCAATCGGATCGGCCAGGGAATCGAATTCGATTACTGCTGCGTGCATGCGGCGCTGGCGCTGCGCGAAGACGGCTATGAGACGATCATGGTCAACTGCAACCCCGAGACGGTATCCACCGACTACGACACCAGCGACCGGCTGTATTTCGAGCCCTTGACCCTGGAGGACGTTCTGGAGATCGTCGACAAGGAAAAGCCGATGGGCGTGATCGTTCAGTACGGCGGCCAGACGCCACTGAAACTGGCGCTCGACCTCGAGGCCAATGGCGTTCCGATCATCGGCACCAGCCCGGACATGATCGACGCCGCCGAAGACCGCGAGCGCTTCCAGAAGTTGCTCCATACGCTCGGGCTGCGCCAGCCGCCCAACGCGACGGCGCGCACCGAATCGGAGGCGCTGGAGAAGGCCGCCGCGTTGGGCTATCCGTTGGTCGTGCGGCCGAGCTATGTGCTGGGCGGTCGGGCGATGGAGATCGTTCATGAACAGCGCGACCTGGAGCGCTACATGCGCGAGGCTGTCAAGGTGTCGCACGACTCGCCGGTGCTGCTCGACCGCTTTCTCAACGACGCCATTGAATGCGATGTAGACGCCATTTGCGACGGCCAGCGGGTGTTTGTTGGCGGTGTGATGGAGCATATCGAGCAGGCTGGCGTGCACAGCGGCGACTCGGCTTGTTCGCTGCCACCGTATTCGCTATCTGCCGCCACCGTCACCGAACTCAAGCGCCAGACGACGGCGATGGCGCATGCGCTCAAGGTCGTCGGACTGATGAATGTGCAGTTCGCCATACAGCAGCAGCGCGACGCACAGGGCGTCGAGCGCGCGCTGATCTTTGTCCTGGAGGTCAATCCGCGGGCTTCGCGCACCGTGCCTTTTGTCAGCAAGGCGACTGGCATCCAGTTGGCCAAGGTGGCGGCGCGGTGCATGGTTGGCCAGTCGCTGGACGCGCAGGGAATCTTCGACGAAGTTACGCCGCCGTATTTCAGCGTCAAGGAGGCGGTATTTCCCTTTGTCAAATTCCCCGGCGTCGACACCATACTGGGGCCCGAGATGAAGTCGACCGGCGAGGTGATGGGTGTTGGCAGGAGCTTTGGCGAAGCCTTTGTGAAGTCGCAGATCGGCGCCGGAACTCGGCTGCCGCGCTCGGGAAAGGCCTTCATCTCGGTCAAGCAAAGTGACAAGCCCCGCGCCACTGGCGTCGCTAGGGGCCTGTTGGCCATGGGCTTTACGCTGATCGCCACCAAGGGGACAGCGGCGGCCATCGTCGCCGCCGGCATGCCCTGCGAAGCCGTCAACAAGGTGACCGAAGGTCGGCCGCATATCGTCGACATGATCAAGAACCAGGAGATCGCACTGGTCATCAACAGCGTCGAGGAGCGGCGCAACGCGATCACCGACTCACGGCAGATCCGCACCTCGGCGCTTCTGGCCAGGGTCACGACCTTCACCACCATCGCCGGTGCCGAGGCTGCGGTCGAGGGCATGAAGTTCCTGGACCAGCTCGACGTGCGCTCACTGCAGGAACTGCACGCCCAGCTGCCTGCATAATCCGCTGTTCAATCCATTCAGGGACGAAGCCGCCGCGGCGGGGTTTCGTCCCTGATCTTATTGCTGGGCCTCTTTATGACCACCATCCCGATTACCAAGCGCGGCGCCGAGAAACTCAAGGCGGAATTGCACCGTCTGAAGACTGTGGACCGCCCCTGGGTCATCAACGCCATCGCCGAGGCGCGCGCGCAGGGCGACCTGAGTGAAAACGCGGAGTACGAGGCCGCCAAGGACCGCCAGGGCTTTATCGAGGGCCGCATCCAGGAGGTCGAGGGCAAGCTGTCGGCCGCGCAGGTGATCGACCCGAGCACGGTGGACGCAGGCGGGCGGGTGGTCTTCGGCGCGACGGTGGAACTCGAGGACGAGGACTCTGGGGTCGCAGCTACCTACCAGATCGTTGGCGAAGACGAGGCCGACCTGAAGCTCGGACTGGTCAATATCGGCAGCCCGATCGCCCGTGCGCTGATCGGCAAGGAGATCGGGGACACTGCCGAGGTGCAGGCCCCGGGCGGTATCAAGCGCTTCGAGATCATGGCCGTGCGCTATCTCTGAGTCGATGCGCAACTGGCCCCTGTGGACAGCCGCCCTGTGGTGGGGCAGCCTGAGCACGCTGGGCTTTGGCGTTGTACCCCTGCTGTTTGTTCACCTTCCCAGTGCTGCGGTGGCTGGCACCATGGCGGCGCACCTGTTTGAGGCCCAGACCGTTCTGTCGCTGGCGCTGGGACTGGCGCTGCTGCTGGCAGCGGTTGCACGGCGCGGCGACGTGCTGCTGCCGCGCGGGGCTTCGGTCCTATGGTTCGTTGCCGCCGCCATGGCGCTGGCGCTGGCGTCGCAATGGGTGGTAGCGCCGCGCATCGTTGCGCGCGAGGATCTG
>CAISIP010000238.1 GCA_903885415.1 uncultured beta proteobacterium | reverse complement strand
TCTCGCGCCCAGGGGTGTTGCGCTCTAGCAGTGTGTAGACGGTGGCGCGTTGGTTGGGTTTCAAGACATTCACTCCTTGGCCTTCCTTCGGGGGAAGGCCGGAACTTTGCGTCCTGCCAGCAGGTGCCGACGGTGTCGGCGTTGAACCCCTGTCCCCGATCAATTCAGGTGGGGGAGTTTGAGGTGGCCAAAGGTGGCGGAGTTTGGGTGGCCATCAGGGATAATGCGTCTCCTATCGGATGTTTTGCCCTCGCTGTTCCGGGCAGACTCGGCCAAGCGAACTCGCCGCTCGGGCGCCCGATCAACACACAGGAGGTGCTATGGCCTTGTCGGATATTGAAATCGCGCAGGCGGCAACGCTCAAACCGGTGCTGCAGATGGCGCAGGACCGGCTGAAGATCCCGCTTGAGGCGCTCGAACCCTACGGGCACTACAAGGCCAAGATCGACCTGAGCTGGTTGAACGCGCAGACCGGCCCCGACGGCAAGCTGATTCTGGTGACAGCCATCAGCCCGACGCCCGCCGGGGAAGGCAAGACCACCACCACGGTCGGTCTGGGCGATGCACTCAACCGTATTGGCAAGCGTACCGTGATCGCGCTGCGCGAACCGTCGCTGGGCCCGGTCTTCGGCATGAAGGGCGGCGCCGCCGGCGGCGGCTACGCGCAGGTGGTGCCGATGGAAGACATCAACCTGCACTTCACCGGCGACTTCAATGCGATCGCGCTGGCGCACAACCTGCTGGCTGCGCTGATGGACAACCATATCCACCACGGCAACGCACTGGGCTTTGACGTGCGCCGCATCGTCTGGCGCCGGGTCATGGACATGAACGACCGCGCGCTGCGCTCCACCGTGGTGTCGCTGGGCGGTCCGGGTAACGGCTTTCCGCGCGAGGACGGCTTCGACATCGTCGTTGCGTCCGAGGTGATGGCGATCTTCTGCCTGGCCACTTCGCGTAAGGACCTCAAGGCACGGTTGGGCAACATCATCGTCGGCTACACCCGCGAGCAGGCCCCGATCCGTGCCAGTGACCTCAAGGCGCAGGGCGCGATGGCGGCGTTGCTCAAGGACGCGATCAAGCCCAACCTGGTGCAGACGCTTGAAAACAACCCGGCGATCATCCATGGCGGGCCCTTTGCCAATATCGCGCACGGCTGCAACACGGTGACCGCCACCAGGGCCGCGCTCAAGCTTGGCGAATATGTGGTGACCGAGGCCGGCTTTGGCGCCGATCTGGGCGCCGAGAAATTCATTGACATCAAGTGCCGCAAGTCGGGCCTGCGCCCGGACGCGGCGGTGGTGGTTGCGACCCTTCGCGCGCTCAAGCACCATGGCGGCGTGGAAGCCAAAGACTTCAATACGCCCAATCTGGCGGCAGTCGAAAAGGGCATCGCCAACCTTGAGCGGCATGTGCACAATATCCGCAACCACTACGGGCTGCCGTGCGTGGTGTCGATCAACCATTTCACCTCGGATACCCAGGAAGAACTCGACCTGTTGCGCAACCACATGGACCGCCAGGGCGTTCCGGTCGTCGTCGCTCGGCATTGGGCCGACGGCTCCAAGGGCGCCGAAGAGTTGGCGCATATCGTCGTCAAGCTCGCCGAGTCGGGAACCGCCCAGACCCGCTTTGTCTACGCCGACGAAGACAGCCTGTGGGACAAGATGAAAGCCATCGCGACCAAGGTCTACGGTGCCGCCGACATATCGGCCGACTCGGCAGTGCGCGCCAAGATTGCCAAACTGCAGACCGACGGCTATGGCCACTACCCGGTCTGCGTGGCCAAGACCCAGTACTCGTTTTCGACCGACCCGAAACTGCGCGCAGCGCCTTCAGACCACATGGTCAATATCCGCGAGGTGCGCTTGGCAGCAGGGGCCGAGTTTGTGGTGATGATCTGCGGCGACATCATGACCATGCCGGGTCTGCCCAAGGAGCCCGCGTCGATGCGCATTGACATCGACGACGACGGGAAAATATCCGGGCTGTTCTGAGCGGCAGCGCGCGGGCTCAGACCCGCGCGACCGGCCTGCCCGGATCGCTGCACCAGTCGCTCCAGCTGCCCGCGTAGAGCGCGGTACCGCCAAGGTCGGCGATCTCCATGGCGACGATGTTGGGAACGGCGCTCACGCCACTGCCGCAATGGTGCACCACGCGCGCAGGGTCGCGGCCCGCGAGCAGTTCCAGCCATTCGGCCCGCAGCACGGCCGCAGGCTTGAACCTGCCGTCCGCCCCCATGTTCTGGTTGAAGGGGCGATTCAGTGCGCCGGGTATATGGCCCGCCACCGGATCGAGCGGCTCGACCTCGCCGCGGTAGCGCGCGGGTGTCCGCGCATCGACCAGCACCTGCGATTCGCTTCCTAGCTGTGCCGTCACCTGCGCCGCGTCGGCAAGCAGGGTGCGCGCTGGCGCCAGCGCGAAGCTTTGCGCAGCATGCGCCGCGGTCGGTCCCGCCGACACCACACCGCCGGCCGCCATCCAGGCCTGCAGGCCGCCGTCGAGCAGCGCGACATTTGCGTGCCCGGCCCATCGGAGCATCCACCACAGCCGTCCGCAGTAGTTCGCGCCCTGGCGGTCGTAGACCACCGCCTGCATCGGGTTGCCGAAACCCACGCTGCCCAGCCAGGCGGCGAACTTTTCGCGCGAAGGCAGGGGGTGACGGCCGCCGCTGGCCGCGTCCGGGTCTGCCTTGGCGCTCAGGTGCAGGTCTAGATGGGCGCGCACCGCTTCAGGAATATGGGCCTCGAGAAACTGCTGGTCGCCGGCTTCGGGTTTCATCAAGTCGAAGCTGCAGTCGAAGACCATCAGCGGCGCGCCGCGGTCCATCAGCGACTGCAACTCGGCGGCGGAAATCAGCGTGGTGTAGCGCATATCGGGTCCTGTTCGGAATGCACGGCGCGGCGGTACCATTCGTGAAAATGCTGCATGCCGTCCTCCATCGGGCTCTGGTAGGGTCCTGACTCGTCGTCGCCGCGCTGCATCAGCGCCAGCCGGCCGGCGTCCATGCGCAGCGCAATTTCGTCGTCTTCGACGCAGGTCTCCATGTAGGCGGCCTGCTGCGCCTGCATGAACTCGGTCTCGAAGGCTGCGATTTCCTCTGGATAGTAAAACTCCACCACGTTAAGGGTCTTTTGCGGCGCTATCGGATGCAGCGTCGACACCGTGAGCACATGCGGATAGCACTCGAGCATGATGTGCGGGTAATAGGTCAGCCAGATCGCGCCGTGCTTGGGCGCTATGCCCTGGCGAAAGCGCAGTAGTTC
>CAISIP010000237.1 GCA_903885415.1 uncultured beta proteobacterium | reverse complement strand
GAACTGCCGGTGCTGGTGCTGCCGACCCAGCAGGTGGGCAGCAGCAACGAGCACGCACGCTTTCCCGGAACACTGAGCCTGAGTGCGGAAACCCTGATTCGGGTCTGGAGCGAGATCGGTGCCGGGGTTGCATTTTCCGGCATACGCAAGCTGCTGCTTTTCAATGCGCATGGCGGACAAGTCGGCGTGATGGACATCGTCGCGCGCGCGTTGCGCGAGCGGCACGACATGATTGTTTTTTGCAGCAACTGGTACGGCATGCCGATGGGCGCCGAGGTGGAGGCACTATTTAACCCGCACGAGCACCGTTTCGGCATCCATGGGGGCGACATCGAAACATCGATGATGCTGGCGCTGCAGCCGCATTGGGTTGACATGGCTCTCGCGGAAGATTTCCAATCGACCTCGCAGGTGCGTGCCGCGCAGTACCCGATTTTGGGGAACGGAAAGAGTGCGAAATTCGGTTGGCAAACCCAAGATTACAACCCGCAGGGCGCCGTGGGTAATGCTGCTGCTGCGACGGCTGACAAGGGCCGGACGTTGATTGCGGCTTCGGCCCGACAACTGGCACTGCTGCTGGCCGAGATGGCGCGGCTTCCGCTTTCGACCCTGGTGGCCGCCCCGGACTTCAGGGGCCCGAAGCCAATCGCTGGCGGGCTCTAATGCTGCGACGCCCGGTCGTGCAGGTAGTTTAGAAGGTCGTCGAGCGACACCAGTCTTGCGTAGTCCGACTCGGGAACTTCCACGCCAAAGCGTTGCTGCAGTCCGATCAGGAAATTGAGCCAATCCATGGAGTCCAGGTCGACCTGATGGCGCAGTGCGAGCAGGTTGTCGAGCGCTGCGGCCTCAACTTCAGGAGCGATGGTGCGCAGCACTTCGACCACCGCGTCGCGCGACACTAGCCCGGGCGCGCTCATGCGACAGCCCTGCTGGTCATTGCTGCCCCCGCAGCCGGGTCCAAAGCTTGCGGGCGCTGCAACAGTTCCCGCAACTCGGCCAGGAACCGGGCCCCCTGATGCCCGTCCGAGACCCGGTGGTCGGCCGCGAGCGTGGCGCACAGTAGCGGCATCGACTGCAGCGTGGGTCCGGCTAGCCAGGGGCGAGCCGTAATCCGGCCAAAGCCCACCAGGGCCACCTGCGGCGGGTAGATCACGCCGAACACCGACTCGACGCCCTGATCGCCCAGGTTGGTCACGGTGATGGTCGGATCGCTCATTTCGGAGCTGCGCAGCGAGCCGGCCCGGGCACGCTTGACGAGGTCGAGCAGCTCGCGCATGAGCTGTTCCAGCGGCTTGTCGGCGACATGGTGGATCGCCGGGGCGACCAGCCCACCTCCGCGCAGCGCGATCGCGACGCCCGCGTGCACCGCCCCTGAAGGCTCAAACCCGCTCTGCGTGTACAGGCCATTGAGAGCCGGGCTGCGCCGCAGCGCCAGTGCCACAGCCTTTAGCAGCAGCGCCGCCGGCAGGATGCGCGCCGTCAGCGGCAGGTCGGCGTTGCGCCGGGCCAGCCAGTCGAGCGCCGTGCCCATGGCCACGGTTTCGTGGAGGTAGTAGTGCGGTATCTCGCGCTTGGAGCGGCTCATGGCCGCGGCGATGGCCCGTCGCATATCGCGTATGCGGTCTGTCCCGGGTGTCGCCGTCACCGTGCGTCCACTGGCCGCCGCCTCGACGTCGGCGATCGTGATGGAACCCTGGGCGCCGCTGCCAGTCAGGACCTCCACATCAATGTCGAGTGCCTGCGCCCGCCTTCGGGCAGCCGGCGATACCCACCTGCGCCTGCTTGCGGTGGCTGTTGTGGGTTGGGCGGCATCGGTCGGCGCCTGCAGGGTGTGTTCGGGTGCACGCGCTGGCGCCGCCGCCAGCGCAGCGGCGCCAGCAGCAGAATGCGCCGCGGTCGCCGTAGTTGGGAGCACGGCGGCCTCTTCGGGCGGGTGCAATGTCGCGAGCAGGGTGCCCACTAGAATTTTCTGGCCGGGCTGCACCACCAACTCGTCAACCACGCCCTCGCTCCAGATCTCGACATCGACTGCGGCCTTGGAGGTGTCGACGACGGCGACCACCTGGCCGCGATGCACCCGCTCGCCCGGCTTTATGCGCCACTCGAGAAGGGTTCCGGAGTCCATGTCCGCTCCCAGCGCCGGCAATTCGAAGCGGATCATGTCGCCTTACCGAACAAGGCGCGCGCCGCGGCAACGATGCCGGCCGGCTGCGGCAGCGCAGCCTCCTCCAAGTGGCGGGCATAGGGCACCGGAACCTCCTGGCTGCAGACGCGCGCCGGCGGCGCGTCGAGCTCGAAGAAAGCCTGCTCGCCGATGCGCGCCATGATTTCTGCTGCAATGCCTACCGAACGCCATCCTTCATCGACGACCAAGGCGCGGCGGCACTTGCGCACCGACGCCATCACGGTGACGTCGTCAAGGGGGCGCAGCACGCGCAGGTCGATCACCTCGGCGGCTATGCCTTCGGCGTCGAGTTCCCTAGCCGCCTGCAGCGCCTTGGGCAGCGAGCCTCCGTAGGTGATCAGACTGAGGTCGGCTCCGACGCGACGCACCGCGGCGCTGCAGATATCTACGCTGCCTTGCGGACCACCATCGTCGTCGGGAAGTTCGGCCTCCATGTTGTACAACTGCGCGTGCTCGAAAAACAGCACCGGGTCCGGGTCCGCCAGCGCCTGTGCCAGCATGCGCCTTGCGTCGACGACCGTCGCTGGCGCCAGCACGCGCAGGCCCGGTATGTGCGCATACCAACCTTCGAAACTGTGCGAATGCTGCGCCGCCAGTTGTCGACCGGCACCGGTCGCCATCCGGATCACCAGTGGTACGGAAAACTGCCCGCCCGACATATGGCGCAGCAGCGCGGCGGTATTGACAATCTGGTCGAGCGCCAGCAGGCTGAAGTTGACCGTCATGATTTCGACGATGGGGCGCATGCCTCCCAGCGCGGCACCGATGCCAGCACCCACGAAGCCGAGTTCGGAAAGCGGCGTGTCGCGTACCCGGTCGGCGCCGAACTCCTCCAGCAAACCCTTGGACACCGCGTAAGTACCGCCGTAGCAGCCGACGTCTTCGCCCATCAGAAATACCCGCGAGTCCGCCAGCATGGCTTCTCGCAGCGCCTCCTGTAAAGCTTGGCGGTAGCTGATCGTTCGACCCATCAGGCGTCCCCGGGCGCGGTGAGCAGGTCGCGCAGCAGGTCCTGTACCGGCTCCAGTGTTCCGGCCTCTGCAAATGCAACTGCGTCGGCCACCTCGGCTTGCGCTTTGGCATCGAGTTCCTGGAAGGCTTGCTCATCCAGATCGCCCTGCTGTTTTAAGCGTGCGCTGAAGGTGTGGATCGGGCCGCGCAGCTTCCAGGCGTCGACCTCGTTCTTGGCGCGGTAGAGCTCGGCGTCGAACATCGAATGCGCGCGAAAGCGGTAGGTCCGTAGTTCGAGAAATATCGGGCCGCTGCCACCGCGAACGCGTGCGGCAGCAGCCGTGACTGCCTCGTAAACCGCCACCACGTCCATGCCGTCGACCGACAGCGCAGGGATCGCATAGGCGTCGACCTTGCGGCACAGGTCGGGTTGCGATTCGGAGCGCTTGAGCGCAGTTCCCATCGCGTACAGGTTGTTCTCGCAGAAAAAAAGCAGCGGCAGTTGCCACAGAGCCGCCAGGTTCAGGGATTCGTGAAAAGCGCCTTCAGCCACTGCACCTTCGCCAAAAAAGCAGGCACCCAAGCGCGTTGAGCGCTGCATCTTGCTCGCCAGCGCGAGCCCGACCGCCAGCGGGATCCCGGCGCCGACGATGCCCTGCCCGCCGTAGAAGTGCCGCGTCTTGTCGAACAGATGCATCGAGCCACCGCGACCGCGCGAGCAGCCTTCGCGCTTGCCGTACATCTCGGCCATGATCGCCCGCATGCCGACGCCGCGCAGCAGTGCGTGGCCATGCTCTCGGTAGGTGGCGACGAGCTCATCGTCCGGCGCAAGGGCGCGCATCGCCCCTGCGGCAACAGCCTCCTGGCCTATGTACAGGTGCAGGAAACCGCGGATCTTCTGCTGCCCATACAGTTCGGCGCATTTTTCCTCCATTCTGCGAACGCGCAGCATGTCGTGCAACATGCCGATCGAGAAGCCGCGCTCCCAGCCGACCGGACCCGATGGCGGCGCGGGAATGTGCGGCTTTTCAGTTGCCGTGGCCCTGACGCCGGGGCCTTCACGTTGCGCAGGGCTGCGCTGTGCGCCGTCCGGACTTCCCGTGCTCATGCTCCCGCCTCAAGGGTCGAGGTGTCGCCCTCGGGAAGACCGAGTTCGCGTGCCTTGAGCAGCCTGCGCATGATCTTGCCGCTGCGGGTGCGCGGCAGACTGGGCAAAAAGGCAATCTCCTTAGGCGCGATCGCTGCGCCCAGGCGCTTGCGCGCAAGCGCCAGAATCTCGAGCCGTAGCGTTTCGCTCCATGCGAATCCGGTCCTGAGCGATACGAAGGCTTTGACCATTTCGCCCAGCACCGGATCGGGCTTTCCGATCGCGGCGGCTTCTGCGACGGCGGCGTGTTCCATTAGAACGCTTTCGACTTCGAACGGGCCTATCAGGTGGCCGGCCGACTTGATCACATCGTCGGCACGGCCGACGAACCAGTAATAGCCGTCGGCGTCGCGCCGCGCCAAGTCGCCGCTCAGGTAGAACTCACCAGCGAAGCACTTGCGATAGCGCGCCTCGTTGTGCAGGTAGCCGCGAAACATGGAGGGCCAACCTGCGCGCAGCGCCAGTTCTCCTTCGATATTGGGTTCGGAGATGATGCGTACCCGCGGCGCTTCGCCCTCGGCTTCAAGGTGTTCGACGATGCAGGCGTCGATGCCGGGCAGCGGCCTGCCCATCGACCCCGGCTTGATGTCGAAGGCCGGGGTGTTGGCGATCATGATGCCGCCGGTCTCGGTCTGCCACCAGTTGTCGTGGATCGGCAGCCCCAGCGCCTCCTTGCCCCACCAGACCGCCTCGGGGTTGAGCGGCTCGCCGACGCTGGCGATGAAGCGCAGGTCGGGATAGGCATGGCGACGCGCGGCCTCAAGGCCCGACTTCATCAGCATGCGGATTGCGGTGGGTGCGGTGTACCAGACGCTGATGCGCTCGGATGCGAGCAGTGCATACCAGCGTTCGGCGTCGAACTCCTCGCGATCGACCAGCGAACTGACGCCGTGCAGAAGGGGCGCAATGATTCCGTACGAGGTTCCTGTGACCCAGCCGGGGTCGGCGGTGCACCAGTAGCGGTCGTTGGGATGCAGGTCCAAGGCGTAGCGGCCGCTCGCATGGTGCATCATTACCGCTGCGTGCACGTGCAGCGCGCCCTTGGGCGTGCCGGTTGTTCCGCTGGTGAAGTGCAGCAGCGCTGGATCTTCTGCGGCGGTTTGCTCGATATGGAAAGTGTCGCTGACAGCTGCCATGCACGTCGCCAGGTCGCGTGTTGCGGCTTCATGTGTGGGCCCGCCATCTTCTCCGATCAGCAGCACGTGGCGCAGCGTCGGCATTTGCTCGCGCCACTGCGCGAGCTTGCGCCTGTACAGCGCGTCGCTGGTTACCAGCACAGTGCCTTCGCCGAGCTTGATACGGGTGGCGATCGGCTCTGGACCGAAAGCCGAGAACAGCGGCGTCACGACCACGCCGGCCTTTAGCGCGCCGAGAACGGCTATGTACAGCTCGGGTATGCGTCCCATCAGCACGAACAGGTGCTCGCCTTTGGCAACGCCGAGTTCGCGCAGCACATTGGCAAAGCGGCTGGTTTGAAGCGCCAGCTCGCCGTAACTCAGGTCTAACGCCGGCGCGTTGCGCGCCACAAAGCGAAGCGCGCTGCGGTCCTGCAGGGGGCCGGCGGCATGGCGGTCGACAGCCTCGAATGCGATGTTGAGACCGCCACCCGGGAGTCCCTGCAGAGCCCGTCGCTCATTGTCCCAGCGGAAGCTGCGCCGCTGCGCCTCATAGTTGTCGAGATTGGGCGGGACGCGCAGGTCGGAATCGGTCTTGCGGATGATGGTGGGTCGTTCCATGGCGTCTCCTAGAATCGAATCTAAGCGTTGCCACCCCGAGGCGGTTGCGAGGGGTCAAGCGCTGCGGTCCGCGCGCGACGGACCGATTCCTTACGGGACATCGGGTTAAGCGCGGACTGCCACAATCAACTTGTTTAACGAGCGCTATTTATCGATGGAATTTCTTGCTTTCAACTGGATCAGCGACCCGACGGTCTGGATCGCGCTGCTGACGTTGGTGGCGCTTGAGATCGTCCTCGGGATCGACAACCTGGTTTTCATTTCGATTCTTTCGAATCGACTGCCCGAAGACCAGCGTGCGTTCGGGCGCAAGGCGGGTCTTGCCCTAGCGCTTGTCACCCGGCTAATGTTGCTGGCGAGTCTGGCTTGGATTGTCACGCTGGTCGAGCCGGTGCTATCGATTTTCGGTCAGAGCCTTTCCTGGCGCGACATGATCCTGATTTCAGGCGGGCTTTTTCTGCTCTACAAGGCGACCACCGAAATCGGCGCCAGCGTTTCCGCCGGCCCCGACTTTGCCCACAGCGCTGGCAGGGCTGCGCCCATCACCCTGCGTGCCGCGATTCTGCAAATCGGAATCAT
>CAISIP010000236.1 GCA_903885415.1 uncultured beta proteobacterium | reverse complement strand
GGCGTTCTGTCCCGCGTGGATGCGGATGTCTGCGAGTTCAAGAATCATGCTGTGCGTTCCTGTGGCTTGGTTTGAATGTCAAAGACCTCGCTGCGGCCATCGGTGTGCCGGGCAAAGCGCCGGGCCTGCGTGCCATGGGTTGGCGCGCTGTCCGCCCACGGCCAGCCGCCAAATTGGGTTTGCCGATAGTCGGCAAAGGCCTGGTGGATCTCGGCCTGGCTATTCATCACAAAAGGCCCATGCTGCACAACAGCTTCGGCTATCGGCCTGCCCTGCAGCATCAACAATTCACTGGCCGTGCTGCCATTGACGAGTTCCAGATCGCTGTCACAGCGCAGCTCCATCGCCGCATGCTGGCGAAGCGACTGCCCGCCTATCGCCAGTTCGGCGCCGCGGAAAAAATAAAGACTGCGTCGGGTCTGCGCCCCCGCGGCGGCCGGCAGCGTCCAGCGGCAACCGGGCGCCAGCGTGATGGTCCAGATGGCGACATCCGCGTGGGCCTGCGCCGCCCAGGAGTCTGGCGGCGGAGGCAGCGGCGATGCTTCGCCAAGCGCGCCGGCAATGCAGACCACTTGCGCGCCGGCGCCGGACTGGTAGCGCGCAAGCTGCTCGGACCAAAACATGGTGAAGTGTGGTGAGACCATCTTGTGGCTGGCGGGCAGGTTCAGCCAGATCTGGAACAGCTCCAGGGGATTGGGCTGGACCCGGTCGAGCAGCGGGAACATCTCGGCGTGGACGATGCCGCGTCCGGCGGTCAGCCACTGCACGTCGCCGCCGCCGAAACGCGCGGTTGCGCCCAGCGAATCGGAGTGGTCAATCAAGCCCTGGCGGACGATGGTGACGGTCTCGAAGCCGCGGTGCGGATGGGCTGGAAAGCCCGCAACGGTGGTGCCGTGGTACATCCGCCAGCCATCCTTTCCGGCAAAGTCCTGCCCGATGGTGCGGCCCGTCAGGGGCGCGTCAGGACCCAATTCTGCGTTGCCGCGCGGGTAGGTGTCGTCGTGATAGGCGCAAAACAGGAAGGGATCCATGGTGGGCCATTGCGTGCCAAGGGGCTGGCTGCTGATGATGGGGTGCTTGGCCATAGTGATGCGGCGCGTCTGACTCTTTGAAATGGTTGGCGCGCACGGCCAACCCGGGCGCAGGCTGCCAAGTTTAGCCCCCAGGCCGAGCCTTGCGCGATCCGGTTTATCCTTTGGGGATGAAGCTCTACAACTACTTCCGCTCCTCGGCGTCGTTTCGCGTTCGCATCGCCCTCGCGTACAAGGGGCTTGCCTACGACTATGTGCCGGTCCACCTGGCGCGCGGCGACCACAAACTTCCAGCATACGCCGGCATCGCGGCGGATGGGTTGGTCCCGTTGCTTGAGGTCGGCGAGGACCGCTTGAGCCAGTCGATGGCGATCATCGAGTACCTGGAGGAGACACACCCGACCCCGTCGCTGCTGCCGGTGTCAGCGCTCGACCGGGCGCGGGTGCGCGCGCTGGCGCAGAGCATAGCCTGTGAAATCCATCCGCTCAATAACCTGCGCGTGCTGAAGTATCTGGTTCGGGAGCTCAAGATCGACGAGGAGGCCAAGGGCCAGTGGTACCGGCATTGGGTCCGCGAAGGGCTGGAGAGTTTTGAGCGGCAATTGGCCCAACAGCGGCCGTCGCTTTACTGCTGGGGCGACGCGCCAACGCTCGCCGACGTGTGTCTGGTGCCGCAGATCTTCAACGGAAAGCGCTTTGACGTTGATTTCGATGGTCTGCCACGCACCATGGCGGCTTTTGACGCCTGCATGCAACTGCAGGCCTTCCAGGGCGCCCAGCCATCGGCCTGCCCCGACTTCGAGGCCTGAGTTGGCGTTCCACCCGGACTGGCTGATCCCGGATTGGCCCGCGCCGGCGCGGGTGCGGTCGGTCTTCACCACCCGGGCTGGGGGGATCTCCAAGGCGCCCTATGACAGCCTGAACCTGGGCCGACCGTCGGCGGATGCGCCAAGCGATGTGGACGTCAATCGGGCCAGGCTGCAGGTTGCGTTGGGGCACGCCCCGGTATTCATGCAGCAGGTGCATGGCGTGCATAGCGCCGAACTACGGACTTCGCCGGAACGTGACGCGATGCCGTCGATCCAGGCCGACGCCTGCGTCACTGTCCAGTCGGCCGTGGTGTGCGCTGTGCGCGTTGCCGACTGCTTGCCCGTGCTGTTCACTGACAGCCAGGGAGCCGGGGTAGCGGCAGCCCATGCCGGCTGGCGCGGCCTTTCGGCGGGCGTTCTGGAGAACAATTTTCGCCACTTTGAGGCGCTCTGCATGCGCACCGTCGGGCCATCGCGCGGCACGACTGCATCCGGGTTTGCTTCTCGCACGCTGGCCTGGCTGGGGCCTTGCATCGGGCCGCAGGCCTTCGAGGTCGGTTCGGACGTGCGGGAGGTCTTTGTCGCGCAGGACGCCAGCGCAACGCGATTTTTTCAGGCCAAGGCAGGCGATAAATGGCTGGCGGATCTGCCGGGCCTTGCGCGGGCGCGGTTGCGCGCTATCGGCGTTTCGCGCATCTACGGCAACGACGGCAGCAGCGCTTGGTGCACGGTTGCCAACCCCTTACGTTTTTTCTCGCACCGCCGCGACAGCGTCAGGCTCGGCGGCAGCGGCCGCATGGCCGCCTGTATCTGGATCGACTAGGGCCGCTTCGCGCATGCGGCGCGCGCGCCGGCGCGCCGGTGTTGCCATCAGGTACAGCACCAGGGCGACCGGTAGCAGGCCGTAGAGCACAAAGGTGATGGCGGCGCCAAGCAGGCTGCCGTTGCTGCTGCTGGCTTCGGCCAGCGCCATCAGCAGCGTGACGTAGAGCCAGGCAATCGGTATTAAGAGCACGGTATTAAGAGCATCTATTGGCCCATTTAGGAGCTGTCAGTTCTGCGAAGGCTAATGCTGAGACAATTCGACACTGTACAAGCTGCAAGGGCTTTTTAAGCCTCAGAAGTGGACAGTGCCTGGAGACAGAGCGTGAAAGACGATATACAGCAGGCCTGGAGCGATTCGGCAAAACAGTTGCAGCAGGGCATGGCGGAGAACTGGGCCCGGGCGATGCAATCGCTGCAGCAGATG
>CAISIP010000235.1 GCA_903885415.1 uncultured beta proteobacterium | reverse complement strand
ATTTTCGACGACGCTGACACCCCCTTCGAGGTCGCGCACCATGATCACCGAGCGTTCGCCGACGGCGCTGCGTTTGAAGTCACCGGGCTTGGGGATCTCGGCCTCCAGCCCGACATAGCACCAGTGGGCGCGGTAGAAGAAACGATCAAGCTCGCGTCGGTGCAGCGCGTCGCTGGTGTAGGCCGCAAACGGTATGCGTCTTCTGTCGCCAGACTCCCATGGCAGTTGTGCGTCACTATTCGTTGGCTGGTGGCTCATGATGTCCTTGTTGCCCGCGCGCATGACGCCGTCAATAGTGGGGTGGCAGTTCGTCGCGCGCATCCTGCGCGGTGGGCGCTGCGCCTGAGGCCGCATGCTGTTGCAGCCGGGCGAGTTCGCGCAGCAGCCGATCGAGTTGCGTTTGCTGGCGAATGATGACCCGGTTCAGCGCGTCGAGCGTGTCCTCGCCGAAACTGGCCTTGATCTCCAGTTCGGTCAAGCGCGCCTCGATGCTGCCCTGCTGTGCGTCCATGTCACACGCCCTTCTTGGAGGAGCGCGCCGACACCAGGATTCCGGCTACGATCAAGGCGAAGGCCAGCGCGTGGTAGGGCTTTGGAAGCTCGCCTAGAAATGCCGCCGACATCAGCGCCGCAAACAGCGGCGTGAGGTTGGAAAAGAAGCCGGCGAGCGTCGGACCCGAACGCTGCACGCCCAATCCCCAGCAGCGGTAGGCGAGCAGCGCGGGCCCGACGGCGACATAGAGCAGTGCGCATGCCAGCGGCCAGCCCCAGTGAATCGGCGGGTCGTTCAGCGTCCATTCGGCGCCTGCAAACAGTCCGGCCCACACCAGGCCTATCGCTACCTGCGCAATCAGCATCGCGGCCCAGTCCGAGCGGATCTCCGGCGCTTCTTTGCGCAGCGCCAGCAGCCAGCTGTACCAGGCCCACGCAATGGCCGCCAGCATCACCAACAGGTCACCCGGAACCAGCTGCAGACGCAGCAGCAACGCGAGCTCGCCACGCGCGAGTACCACCGCGACACCGGCGATCGACAGCAGCGCGCCGAGCAACTGCATGGCGGTGACGCTGGCGCGAAAGAACCGCGCGCCGATCAGCAGCGTCCACAGCGGAGCGCTCGCCCCAACCAGCGTCACATTTACGGGCGACGAGGTGTGCAGCGCCAGATATAGCAGCGCGTTGTAGGCGCCTACGCCGAGCAGTCCGAGCAGCGCGAAATGGCGCCATTGCGGCCACATCGGACTCGCGCGGCGCAGCACCCAGGGCGCTAACGGCAGCAAGATGGCAAAGGCCAGCAGCCACCGCAGGAAGTTCAGCGCCATGGGGCCGATCAGGTTCTGCACCAGTTGGCCGACGACCGCATTGCCGGCCCACATCAGCGGGGGCACCGTCAGCAGTACTGCAGTGGCCGGACTCAGGCGTTGGGTCATGGGCGCAACGGGTGCACGGTGAAAGGGATGGCCGACATAGCCGTGGGTGTGTTCAGCATCAGACGCCGACGGCTTCGAGCCTGGCGGAAAGGGCCAGCCAGCGGTCCTCCAGGTCGGCCAGCGTGTCGTTGACGGTCTTAAGGCGCTGGCCCAGGTCGGCAATCTCGGCCGCCCGCAGCGCCGCTGCCAGTCGCACTTCCAGCGCCCCGCCTTCGGCATGCAGGAGCTTCATGCGCGACTCCAGCTTTTCAAGCTCTGACTGCAATGGCGCCTTCTCGCCGGCGCTCTTGGTGCCGCGCTTGGCGTCGGCCTTGCCAATGCCCTTGGCCGTGGCCTGCGCGACGACGCTGGCCGCTTGCTTGATTTCCTCGCGCTGGCGCTTGGCCTCGTCGATCAGATAGCGCTGGTAGTCGTCCAGGTCGCCGTCAAAAGGTGCAACGCCGCCGCGCGACACCATCCAGAACTCGTCGCAGACCGAGCGCAGCAGCGCGCGGTCATGGCTCACCAGCATGACCGTTCCTTCGAACTCGTTGAGCGCCATCGCGAGCGCCTCGCGCGTCGCCAGGTCCAGGTGGTTGGTGGGCTCGTCAAGCAGCAGCAGGTTGGGACGCTGCCAGACGATCATGCACAGCACCAGCCGCGCCTTTTCGCCTCCGCTCATGCTGCCTACCGCCTGCTTGACCATGTCGCCGCCGAAATTGAAGTTGCCCAGAAAGCTGCGCAGGTCCTGCTCGCGCGTTGCCTGCCCGGCGATCTTGCCTTCGGCGGTCATCGCCCGCACCAGCGCGATCATGTGTTCCAGCGGCGAGTCCGCAGGTCGCAGCACGTCGAGTTCCTGCTGTGCGAAGTAGCCGATGTTGAGCCCCTTGCCCTCAACGACTTCGCCTCCGGTGGGCTTGAGCGCGCGTGCCACGGTCTTGACCAGCGTTGACTTGCCCTGGCCGTTGGCGCCCAGGATGCCGATGCGCTGCCCCGCGAGCACCGAGCGGCTCACGTTGCGAACGATGACGGTCGGTGGCGTCCCGGGCGCGGCATCGTCAGCCGCCGGGTAGCCGAAACTGGCGGCGTGCATCGACAGCATCGGATTGGGCAGGTTGGCGGGTTCGCGGAACTCGAAGCTGAAGTCGGCCTCGGCCAGCAGCGGCGCGATTTTCTCCATCCGGTCGAGCGCCTTGACGCGGCTCTGTGCCTGCTTGGCCTTGCTGGCCTTGGCCTTGAAACGGGCGATAAATTTTTGCAGGTGCGCGATCTTTTCCTGCTGCTTGGAGAAGGCGTTTTGTTGCAGTTCCATCTGTTCGGCGCGCATGTCCTCGAACTTGCTGTAGTTGCCGGTGTAGCGCACCAGCTTGGCAGCGTCTATATGCAGCGTGACGTTGGTGACGGCGTCGAGAAATTCGCGGTCGTGGCTGATGACGAGCAAGGTACCCTCAAAGCGCTTGAGCCAAGACTCCAGCCACACCAGCGCGTCCAGGTCCAGGTGGTTGGTTGGCTCATCAAGCAGCAGCAGGTCGGCCGGACACATCAGCGCGCGCGCGAGCTGCAGCCGCATCCGCCATCCGCCCGAAAAGCTGTTCACCGGGTTGTCGAGTTCGGTGGTCTTGAAGCCCAAACCCAGGATCAGCGCCTGCGCGCGCGCATTCGCGTCGTGGGCGCCGGCGTCCTGTAGCTCCATATACGCATGGGCCATCCGGTCGCCATCGTCGCCGGCTTCGGACTCCAGCACCTCGCGCTGCGCTGCGAGCAATCGGGTGTCGCCGTCGATGACGAAGTCGGTCGCCCCCTGGACGGTCTCGGGCATGTCCTGCGCCACCTGTCCCATGCGCCACTGCGCGGGCACGCTGAAGTCGCCTGCGTCTTCGTGCAGCGAACCGTCGAGCAGCGCGAACAGCGAGGATTTTCCGGCGCCGTTACGCCCGACCAGGCCGACCTTTTCGCCGGGATTGAGCGTGACCGAGGCGCCGTCGAGCAGCGATTTCGCACCACGGCGCAGCGTGACATTTTTCAGGGTGATCATGGTTTCAGGGTGTGATGTCGGGGTGCTCCGCGCCGCCGTGCAGCAGGGCCGTGCGGGTGAGCACGCATACCTGCTCGTCGCCGGCGCTGGTGTCGAGCCAGAGTATCTCTAAGGCTGGGAAGGCGGCTTCAAAATGGGCGCGCTCGTTGCCAATCTCCAGCACCAGCGCAGCGTGTTCGCGCATGCGCGACGGCGCTTCGCGCAGCAGCCGGCGCACGAAATCCATGCCGTCGGCGCCTCCGTCCAGCGCAAGGCCCGGCTCGGCGCGGTACTCCGGGGGCAGGCTTTGCATGCTCCGGCTGTTGACATAGGGCGGGTTGCAAAGGATGAGGTCGTAGCGCTCGCCTAGCTGCGCGAGTGCGTCGCCCTGTAGCAATCGCACCCGGTGCGCCAGTGCGTGGCGCTCCAGATTAATGGCCGCGACGGCGAGCGCGTCGGCGCAGATATCGCTGGCGTCCACCCGCAGATGCGGCCAGGCGATGGCGGCGAGAATGGCCAGGCTTGCGCTGCCTGTACACAGGTCCAGCACGCTGGCGCTGTCGCTCGTCAGCCAGTTGTCTAGGACGCCCTGCACCAGCGGTTCGGCGATCAGGCTGCGCGGAACAATAGCGCGCGCGTCCGCATGGAAGCACAGTCCCTGCAGCCAGGCCTCGCCGGTCAGGTAGGCCGCGGGCTGGCGCGTGGCGATTCGCTGGGCGATCAGCGCATGCACCTGCTGCTGTTGCTGCACGGTGAGCGGCTGCGCGACGGCGTCGTCTGCGGTGTCGAGCACGGTGCTCAGCGGCAAGCCGAGACGCCACAGTACCAGCCAGGCGGCCTCGTCCCAAGCGTTGGTCGTTCCGTGGCCAAAGCACACGCCCGAGGCCTCGAGCCGATCGGCTGCCGCTGCCACCAGTGCGTGCAGCCTCATGATGGTTCACCGGCGTCTTGCCGCATGCCGTGCCGCATTAGTGCCGCACGTCCAGCGTGAAGTCGGTGAACGAGGGCTCGTCGTCGGCCGTCGCGTCGGGCGCAGTGGCTGCTGCGCGGCCGAAGTCGTTTTCCAGCCGCCACATCAGGTTGGCGCTCGAGTCGGCATGGGCCAGGCCTTCCTTGCGGTCGACCCTGGATTCGGCGATCAGCCGAGCGATGTCGGCCTCGAAGCTCTGCGAGCCTTCGGTCATCGATTGCCCGAGTGCTTCGCGCACACCCGAAAAATCGCCCGCCTTGATCAGTTCGGCGATGGTCTGCCGGTTCACTAGCACCTCGACCGCAGGCGTGCGGCCGCCGTCTCGCGTTCGCAGCAGCCGCTGTGAGACGATGGCATTGAGCGCGGCGGCCATGTCGCTGAGCGCGCCGGCGCGTGCCTCGGGCGGGTAGAGGCCCAGCATCCGGCCGAGCGCCTGGTAGCTGTTGGCGGCGTGCAAGGTGGCCAGGCAGAGCTGCCCGGACTGCGCGTAGGCCAGCGCGGCCGACAGGGTTTCGTGGTCGCGGATTTCTCCGACGACCAGAACGTCGGGCGACTGGCGCAGCGCATTCTTCAGCGCCACCTGTAGCGATCCGGTGTCGACGCCAACCTCACGCTGGTTCACCACCGAGCGCTTGTTCTTGAACAGGTACTCGATCGGGTCTTCGATGCTCAGGATATGGCCAACAGCGTTCTCGTTGCGGTAGTCCAGCATCGACGCCAGCGTCGTGCTCGTGCCCGAGCCGGCCGCGCCGGCCAACAACAGAAGTCCGCGCTTTTGCATCACCAGATCGGCCAGCACAGCGGGCAGCGACAGGCTGGCCAGCGGCGGTATGTCGACGGCGATGCAGCGCACCACGGCGGCCACCGAACCACGTTGGCGCATGGCGCTAATGCGGTAGCGCCCGACGCCAGGTAGTTCCAGTCCGATGTTGAGCTCGCCGCTGGCGTCGAGTTCGGTCATCCGCGCAGCGGGCACTATCTCGGCGAGCAACCGGCGCGGCGCTTCGAGCTCCAGTGGCTGGCTGCTGACCGGCAGGCAGTTGCCGTTGATACGGACCAGTATCGGCGCATGCGCGGACAGGTAGAGGTCGGACGCCTTGCGTTCTCGCATCAGGCGCAGGATGCGCTCCATCGCCGCGACTGCCGTGCTGCTCATGGGGCCTTGGCGCTGCGCGACCGCAAAGCTGCCACTCAGTCGCGCAGCAGCTCGTTGAGGCTGGTCTTGGCCCGAGTCTGTGCGTCCACGCGCTTGACGATGACGGCGCAGTACAGGCTGTACTTGCCGTCCGCGCTGGGAAGGTTGCCCGACACCACGACCGACCCCGCAGGAATGCGGCCGTAGCTCACGGTTCCGGTGGCGCGGTCGTAAATTTTGGTGCTCTGGCCTATGTACACGCCCATCGAGATCACCGAATTTTCTTCCACCACCACCCCTTCGACGACTTCCGAACGCGCGCCGACGAAGCAGTTGTCCTCAATGATGGTGGGCCCGGCCTGCATCGGCTCGAGGACGCCGCCGATACCGACGCCGCCGCTGAGATGGACGTTCTTGCCGATCTGCGCGCACGAGCCGACGGTGGCCCAGGTGTCGACCATGCTGCCCTCGTCGACATAGGCGCCGATATTGACGTACGAGGGCATTAGCACCACGCCTTTGGCGATGTAACTGCCGCGCCGCGCAACCGCAGGCGGAACAACCCGAACGCCGGTGGCTTTCATCTGCGCTTCGTTGAGGTGCGAGAACTTGGTCTGCACCTTGTCGTAAAAGCCCAGGTCGCCGGCGCGCATCACGACGTTGT
>CAISIP010000234.1 GCA_903885415.1 uncultured beta proteobacterium | reverse complement strand
TCGGCGATCAGCAGCTTGGGATTGCAGGCGATGGCCATCGCGATCATCACGCGCTGGCTCATGCCGCCCGATAACTGGTGCGGAAACGCCTTCAGGCGCCGCTCAGGCTCGGGTATGCCGACTTGCTCGAGCAGTTCGATGGAGCGTCGGCGCGCGGCGCCAGCGTCCATCCGCAGGTGCAGCCGGAGCGTCTCGGCCAACTGGAAGCCGACGGTGAAGCAGGGGTTCAGGCTGGTTGTAGGGTCCTGGAAAATCATTGCAAGATCGCGCCCGGTCAGCTGACTGCGCTGGCGTGCCGACAGCGCCATCAGGTCGTGGCCGTCAAAGCGCAGGCGGTCTGCGCGCACCAGTCCCGGGTAGGGGACCAGGCCCATCAGAGCCATCATCGCGACGCTCTTGCCCGAGCCCGACTCGCCGACGATGCCCAGTACATCGCCAACCTCCAGACGCAGGCTGAGGCCTTCGACTGCGTGGAGTACGCCGTCGCGCGACGGAAAGTCGACCGACAGGTTTTCGATTTCGAGCAGTGCCATGGGCTGGGTCGCTTAGCGTTTGAGCTTGGGGTCGAAGGCGTCTCGCAAGCCGTCACCCAGCAGGTTGAAGGCCAGCACCGTCACGAAGATCATCATGCCCGGCAGCGTCACCACCCACCAGGCGCGCAGGACAAACTCGCGCGCGTCGGCCAGCATGGTTCCCCACTCCGGGGCCGGCGGCTGGGCGCCCAGCCCCAGAAAGCCCAGCGCCGCGGCGTCCAGAATCGCGGTCGATATGCCAAGCGATGCCTGGACGATCAGCGGCGCGGTGCAGTTGGGCAGCACTTCGCTGAACATCAGCCGAAGATGGCTGGCGCCGTTCATGCGCGCGGCGGTGACATAGTCCTTCGACATTTCCGATATCACCGCAGCGCGGGTAATGCGCACATAGTGCGGCAGAATCACGACCGCGACGGCCAGCATCGCGTTGATCATTCCCGGGCCCAGGATCGCGACGATCACGATCGCCAGCAGCAAGCTGGGCAGTGTCAGGATGATGTCCATCGTGCGCATGACCGCGATCTCGTAGACGCCGCGGAAGTAGCCCGCGCTCAGGCCGAGAATGGTTCCGGTCAGGACCGAGAGGGCCACCACCGCCACGCCGATCACCAGCGACAGCCGGGCGCCGTGGATCAGCCGCGACAAGATGTCGCGACCGATCGCGTCGGTGCCCAGCGGGTGCGTCAGCGCGCCGCCGTCCTGCCAGAAGGGCGGCTTGAGGAACACCGCGTTGTTGGTCAGTTCCGGCGCATAGGGAGCGAGCCAGGGCGCCATCAACGCCATCAGCAGTACCAGCATGACTACAGCCAAACCGGCTACAGCGCCCCTGTTCCCGCTGAAGTCGCTCCAGAACGCGCGCAAGGGGTGCTCGGGTTCGGGGGCGGTGTGCGGGATGCTGCTCACTGCGGGTGCCTGATGCGTGGGTTGATGACGCCATAGGTGATGTCGACCAGCAGGCTGACGACCATCACCATGGCCCCGACCAAGAGAACGCCGCCTTGCAGAACCGGGTAGTCGCGCCGGCTGATGGCCTCTATCAGCCATTTGCCGATACCCGGCCAGGAGAAAATGGTCTCGGTGAGCAAGGCTCCGGTGAACAGCACGCCGATCTGCAGTCCGATGACCGTCACCACCGGTATCAGCGCGTTGCGCAGCGCGTGCAGCGCAACGACGCGCAGGTTGGAAAGGCCCTTGGCGCGCGCGGTGCGGACGTAGTCTTCGCCCAGCACCTCGAGCATCGCCGAGCGGGTCATGCGTGCGATGACCGCCAGCGGTTGCGTTCCCAGCACGATCGTCGGCAGGATCAGGTGCGCCGCGGCCGAGCGCAGCGCGCCACGGTCGTCGGACAGCCACGCGTCGATCAGCAGGAAGCCGGTCGTGGGTTCGATGAAGTACTTCACGTCGAGCCGTCCGGACACCGGCGTCAGGTCGAGTTGCACCGAGAACAGCAGGATCAGCAGCAGGCCCCACCAGAAGATCGGCATCGAATAGCCTGACAGCGAGATACCCATCACGCCATGGTCGAACAGCGAGTTGCGCTTGACCGCGGCGAGGATGCCCGCGGGTATTCCCAGCAGCAGCGCGAACAGGATCGCGCAGGTTCCGAGTTCGACGGTCGCGGGAAAGAGCGCCAAAAATTCACTCAGCACCGGAGCCCGCGTGACAATGGATTTGCCGAGGTCTCCCTGCAGCACGCGGCCAATATAGATGCCGTACTGCACCATGATCGGCCGGTCCAGGCCGTACTCCTTGAGCAGCGCAGCGTGGCGCGTCGCGTCGATGCCGCGTTCGCCGGCCAGCGTCTCGATCGGGTCTCCCGGAACCAGTCGGATGAGAAAGAACACCAGCAGGGTCATTCCCAGGAAGGTGGGAACGATCAGGCTAAGCCGCGTTAATATGAAGCGAAGCAAGGCGGTGGTTGGTTGGGTGCTGCAGGTATTGACCAAGCCCGCCGGTCCGGCTTCTGTCGGTGCTGCGGGAAGCCATTCTATCGGGCATCAGGGGCCGTTCGGCGCCAAGTGCCTCGGATGCTTATCCGAACACCCGATTCGGTCGCGCATCGGGTTGGCGTCAAAAAAAAGGCCGGCTTGCGCCGGCCTCGGATGTCGCAGGCAGCAGCCTGTTACTTGAGATGCTTGCCGATCAGGCCGGCCATCTCGAACATCGATACCTGCATCTTGCCGAAGATTTCCTTGAG
>CAISIP010000233.1 GCA_903885415.1 uncultured beta proteobacterium | reverse complement strand
TTCGCTCAGCGTGATTGAAAATGTGCAACTCGCTTTGCTTGCAGCCGACCGTAAATTGTTCTCGCTATGGCAACCCGCAGCCGGCTACAAGCGCCCGCAAGCGATGCAGTTGCTGCAGCAGGTGGGAATGACGGCGCTGGCCGAACGCCAGTGCAGCGTGCTGGCCTATGGCGATGTCAAACGGGTCGAACTGGCGATCGCCCTGGCCAGTGGGCCGCGCCTGATGCTGATGGACGAACCAACCGCCGGAATGGCGCCACAAGAGCGCGTTGCCTTGATGGAACTGGTGCGCACCTGGGTGACCGAACGCCGGCTTGCCGTGCTGTTTACAGAGCACAGCATGGACGTGGTGTTCGGGTTTGCCGACCGCATCGTCGTCATGGCCCGCGGCAAGGTGATTGCGCAGGGGACGCCGGCCGAGGTGCGCCGGGACCAGCAGGTCCAGGCTGTGTACTTCGGCGGCGGACCTATTTTTGGCGTCGACGAACCCAGCGCGTCATCGCGGTGACCGCGCAGCTTGCATCGCCGATGCTGGAGGTCCGCGGCCTGTGTGGCTGGTACGGCGCCGCGCAGGTCCTGTTTGATCTGGACTTGCAGTTGCGCCCGGGCGAGGTTCTGGCGCTGATGGGGCGCAATGGCGCGGGAAAATCAACCACACTGAAGGCATTGATGGGCCTCCTGGAAAAGCGAAGCGGCCAGGTGTCGTTCATGGGGCGCGACATATCGCAGGCCCCAGCGCATGCGATCGCCCGCTTGGGCGTCGGGTATGTACCCGAGGATCGGCGCATTTTTTCCGAACTCACGGTCATGGAAAACCTGGAGGTCGCTCGCCAGGCTCCCCGAGTCGGGGCCAGCGCAACAACGGCGGCCGGCTGGACCGTCGAGCGGCTATTCGATCTATTTCCCAACCTGCGCGCGATGCCCGATCGGCTTGGCGCGCGCATGAGTGGCGGCGAGCAGCAAATGTTGTCGGTCGCCCGAACGCTGATGGGCAACCCCTGCCTGGTGCTGCTCGACGAACCCTCAGAGGGGATTGCACCGATCCTGGCCGAGCAAATGGCGGGTGCGATCCTGGGTCTCAAGGAACAGGGCGTTGCCATTGTGCTGTGCGAGCAGAACCTGGGCTTCGCCGCGCGGGTGGCAGACCAGGCCTGCGTGCTGGAGCAGGGCCGACTACGCTACAGCGCGAGCATGGCCGAACTGCTCGCCGATCGCCAGGCCCGCGCTTGCTGGCTGGGCCTTTAGCGGCTCGAGGGCGGCTCGGGGGCAGCAACCGCATAGAGCCCTTGTGATGGCCTTCGCCCAGGCGCTGGTTGATTTCCTTTTTGTGCATCAACAGCGCGATATGGACAGGTGTCCCGTCCTGAAGCGATCGCATTGGACCCGTTCTAGAAAACGATATAAACTGTATACCTTGTTTAACGAAAGGATCTAGCCATGGTTACTGCCCAATCCGCCGCAAGCCGCGCCGCCAGCGCGAAACGCGCCAAAGTCGCTGCTGCGAAAAAGGCCACCCCTAGCACCAAGCGCACGCAGCGCAGCAAAGCCCCCGTGGCTGCCAAGGCGATGCCTGCCCCCGCGAAACCGGTGCTGGCCATGCCCGCAACACCCTCCAAGACCCCCCCCATGCCCGAGGTGGACGCCTTGGCAAAAGCCAGGAAGCCCAAACTGGTGCGCGACAGCTTCACGATTCCAAAAGCAGAGTACAGCGTTCTTGACGAGCTCAAACAGCGCGCAGCCCGCGCCGGCAGCCCGGCGAAGAAGAGCGAGTTGCTGCGCGCCGGTGTGAAGGTGCTCGCCGCCATGAACGACGACGCGCTTGTAGCCGCGCTCCTGGCCGTTCCGGCGATCAAGACAGGGCGCCCGACCAAGATCTGAGTGGCCGCGCGGGCTGCGGTCCGCCAGAGCAAGGGGCTGAAAAGCAGCGCGTCGCGTCGCCTACAAAAGCTCGGGAGACTGCACCGTGACGACCACGGTTTGTATTTGCGAATCCCTGACACGGCTGCGCAGCCACCACGCAGCGCCGCGCTTGACGGCGCACTCGTTTTCGCTCCACCCCATCAGTTGCGAAACGGTTTGACCCAGTGTCGGCTGGTGCCCGACCACCAACACGAAGCCTTCGACGACTGGCCACTCAGCCGCTTGGAGCAGCTGCGCGACGCTGCAGGCCGGCGCCAGCTCCGGTCGCAGCTTGAATTTTCGCCCCAACGCAGCGGCCGTCTGCTCAGTCCTGCGTGCGGGGCTGACCAAAATCCGGGTGCGGTCGGGGAGCTGTCGGTCCAGCCATTGGGCCATTCGCTTGGCCTGCTTTTCACCCTTTGGCGTGAGGGTGCGCTCCAAGTCATC
>CAISIP010000232.1 GCA_903885415.1 uncultured beta proteobacterium | reverse complement strand
GGGAGTCTGGGATCAGTTCCTCTAGTAGCTGGGCTGAAATGTTGGTCAGTGGCGACTTGCCGCTAGGTGCAGTCTTGTCAATCTTTGAAAAAGTTAGCCGTGAAATAGCGCAATTTTAAAATCACCAACTCGCTACGCCATTTGGTTGCGAGTTTTTCAGACCATCCCTAAGTTTGGCTTAGCTCATCAATCGACTAGGACGCAGTCGGCCACTCGCCACACCAGATGATGCTTACTGCCAGGCCTATTCGCTGCCTCAGTACTCGCCGATGGCGCGTTTACCAAGAGGCGCTGCCCATCGTTCGTCTCGACCTCGTACTCTGTCATAGGACCTAGATAGGTGGATCTTAGAAGCGTCACCGGAAGACTGTTGCGCCCTTCTGAAATGTGTGGGGAGAGCAAACACTGCTCCGGTCGGAAACAAAGCGCTGCGTCTCCTACCCCTCGGACCCCAGAAAATGCTAACGCATGGCCAGACCTCAACTCGAACCGGCCCGCGGCAGTGACCCGGCCTTCCAAAAGGTTGCACTTTCCAATAAAGGTGGCCACGAAGCGTGATGCCGGACGCTTATAGAGATCCTCAGCCGACCCGATTTGCTCGAGGCGACCTTGGTTCATGACGCCGATACGATCAGCGATCGCCATGGCCTCTTCTTGATCATGTGTAACGAACACAGAGGTGATGCCGGCATCCTTCTGCAGTTCCCGAATTTCAGACCGCATTTGCGCTCTTAGCTTCGCATCCAGTGCTGAAAACGGCTCGTCAAGCAATAAAACCTCGGGCTTAATTGCCATGGCGCGAGCCAGTGCCACACGCTGCTGCTGACCACCAGAAAGCTCCCTCGGATGACGTTCCGCTAAGGCTTCAAGCTGAACCCAACGCAACATCTCCAGAACTCGCTGCGCCTGTCGGTTCTGGTTCCATGATCGGACACGCAGACCGAATCCGATATTCTTGGCCACCGTCAAGTGCGGGAACAGTGCGTAGCCTTGAAACACCATCCCCACATTTCGTTTATGGACCGGAAGCTCGGTTACGTCACGCTCACCGAATTGGATACGGCCTTCGGTGGGTGCCGCAAAACCCGCAATAATCCGCAGTGTGGTTGTTTTACCGCATCCACTAGGACCGAGCAAGGCAAGAAGTTCACCGTCGCAAATTTTCAGGTCTACGTCAGATACCGCAGTGAAATCACCATATGTTTTCCGGATACGGGAGAGCGTGACACTAGCCATAACTATTAGAAAGCCTTTCCGAGCTTGACGTATCGATCTGACAGCAGCAATGCTGCGCCAATGATAAAGATTTGCACTGTCGCCACAGCTGCGATAGTTGAATCGAGATTCCACTCCAGATAGTTAACGATCGCGATCGGTAGCGTAGCCTTTCCCGGGCCGACAAGAAAAAGCGACTTTTCAAGATCGGAAAAAGATGCAATGAAGGAAAACATGGCGGCGGCGATGATGCCCGGCCGAATTATCGGTAGCGTCACCAAGAAGAAGGTCTGGAAGCCGTTGGCGCCTAGACTGCGTGCAGCCTCTTCCGATGAAGAATTGGCCGTCACGAGCGATGCACAAATAAGCCGCATAGTCCATGGCAGGGCCACGAGCGTGTGCGCAATGACTAGGCCAGGCGAGGTGCCTGCGACCTGCACGTCGGTGAATATTTCAATCTGTATGAAGTAAATGTAGACTGCTGCGCCGGCTACGATAGCCGGCACGTACATCGGTGAGAGTAGCAGTTGACGGACTGTCTCTCGCCCCTTAAAAGGGAACCGTTCGATCGCCAGTGAGGCAGGAACCCCCAACAGCAGCGAGAACACCGTGGCCAAGATTCCGACCTGCAAGCTCATGATGAAGCCCGACGAAAATTCGCTCAAGGCCCAAGCTCGGGAAAACCATGACAGGGAGTAACCGCTAGGCGGGAAAGTAAGAATTTTATCGGAAAAAAATGCAGCCCAGACTATCGCTACCAGGGGCAGCAGCACAAAAGCAAAGATCGCTGACACCAGGGTCAAGAACGCAACACGTCCGGGATTGATTCTGTCCATGGTCGTGGGGTCCGAGATATTTAGAAGTACCTACGGGTGAGGTAGCTCGTCGAAATTACTGTCAGGACAACCGTTGCCGCCATCAAAATGCAGGCCAAGGTGGAACCGAATGGCCAGTTTGAGACTTTCGCGATTTGTTCGTAAACCAACGGCCCCATCATTTGCATTTTCGGGCCACCAATCAGTACTGGCGTGGCATAGGCGTTCATGCCGAGGGCGAAGCATATTGCCGCAGCCGCGACGACACCGGGCATGGCCAATGGAAGTACCACGCTCAACACAGTACGAAAGGGGGAGTATCCCAGCGACTGTCCCGCCTCCTCGAGGCTCTTCGGAATTGAATCGATCACACTCTGCATCGTGATAATGGCGTAAGGAAGCAGAACCGATACAAGCGCGATGACTACTGCTGTAGGTGTGTAGAGGATCTTCAAAGGTTCGTCCACAAGACTCAACCCCAGCAGCATCGAGTTTGCCACGCCTTTAGTGCCCATCACCACCATCCATGCGGCCGATCGCACCGCATTTCCAAGAAGCAACGGCAAAATAGTCAGGATCATGAGAAGGCTTCGAATGCGCTCCGTCTGCACTCGGGATATGCAGTATGCGACAGGAAAGGCCAATAGCACTACGATAACTGTCGAAAGGCCAGCTATCTGAGCCGTTGTGGCTAAGACTCTCTGGTAAAACGGATCGCCGAAGGCCTTTGCGTAGTTGTCCAACTGGAACACCCCAAGCATCAGTTTCGCCGGGTCGAACTGGTCAAGGCTATAGCGCGCAATCAAGCCGAGGGGCGCCAGGAGGAACAATGTTACAAGCGCCAGTGCCGGCAACACTAACGCAGAGCTTTTCAGCCCCGTTCGGCCCTCATTCTGCATAGCCACCAACCGTATAGGACGTACGGTTCAAGTCAGAATTTGACTGCATACCGCAGTCTAGTCGACTAGCGTCACGTTCTAAAAATTGCAAAGCAAGCATGCCGATGTTCGCGCTTGATACCGACTGCGGAGAAGAAATGAAAGCTCGGCGAAATCCTTTATGGTCAGGACTTGCATCGATCAGTTAGGCCGCAGAAAAAACTGCGGCCGCGAATAATCAGCCCTTGAACTCTTTGTTCCACCGCTCCAGCCAGTTGGCCATATTTTTGGCTTGGTAGGCGTAGTCGACATTCTGCAAGCGGGCCGACTGCTCAGGCGTGAAGTCGATTTTTGCTTTCACTGCGTCTGGAATTATTACATTGGTTATAGCCGGTGCGTACATGGACGCCTCACAAAACTGTCCCAAGCCTTTGGGATCGAGGAAGGAGTTAAGGTACAGATAAGCTGCATCCTTGTTCGGCGCCTTCTTTGGAATTATTGCACCAAAGACCACTGTTACAGCCCCTTCTTTCGGGAAGCTTGCACGAACTGAAACTCCGTCTTTTTCCCACTGATGAATGCGTGCTGAATAGTTGGCAGATATCCAAATTTCCTCATTAGCGAAGCCGGCAGCCAGGTGCTGGTGAGTAGGGTAAATGCGAGGCTTCATCTTCTGCTTCATTTCCAGTAGCTTCGCAAAACCAGGATCCACATTACTCATTCCACCCCCGCCCACGATTGCAGCCATGTAGATCCAGTTGAAAAAGCTCTGGTCTAGAACGCCGAGCTTGCCGGCGTACTCCGGATTCCAGAGTTCGGCGAACGAGGTGGGTGGGGATTTGATGTATTTTGGGTTGTAGGCTAATGTTAGGCCGCCTACTATAAATGGCACGAAATAGGGCGAGCGTAGCGACGGGCGAATGTTGACCGCATTTGGTATTTTGCTATAGTCGATTGGTTCGACAATACCCTGCTCGTTTAGCTCGTGAGCGTCCCCGGCAGTGAACTGCGCTAGGCTTAGGGTACCCCGTGGCAGGTTACGTTCAGCCAACAGTTTAGTCTTTCGCTCGGGTTCCAAGTTGAGGGCGCGGACAATTTTTACCCCCTTACTCTCTACGAGTGGCGTCTCAATAAACCGCATACAGCGGTCGTTCCAGTCGCCTCCCCAGTTGGCGATAACCAACTCACCGCTTTGGGCCGCCACAGGCCGCGCCAGCATAGAAAGGCCTAAGGAGGCACCAGCCCCAAAAACCACCTTTCGGCGGGTGGCAAAGAGATTAGGAAAATTAGATTTTTCGAACATGAGATATCCTTTTGGCGGCGCGTTAATGAACTCTGCTATAACCCGGTTAATTACCTAACCATACTCTTGATGTGCTCGATCACCTTGTCCGCCGTGGAAATGTCCGCATAACGACGGCCAACGTCGCGCAGGTTGTCTCGGTGCGGACCCTCTTCGTGATCGCCCACGCAGTCCTCTGGGACGATCGTACGAAAACCCCAGGAAAAACTGTCTATCGTAGATGCACGAATGCACCCACTGGTGGTGCAACCGGTGACAATAACAGTCTGCACGCCTTCTTTAATAAAGTACGGCACCACTGGCGTTTGAAAGAAAATTGAGGGCCCGTGTTTTGGTGTGACGAGGTCATAGCCCTTGTCCAGCAATCTCGGCTCTATCGCGGAACCAGGATGATCGTGTAAGAACTCCTTGCACACCGCGTCGACCTTCCAATACGGCATATCTCGGGATGAGGTATACCCGGTGTAGCAGGAGGCTACGGGGATGCCGTGCGATCGCGCCACTTCCAATAGTCGCTCTGTGTTGTCAACGCCTCGCATGATCAGTGGGGCGCCACCCAGCGGGTATTTTTTGTCGGTAAAGGCAACCTGAAAGTCGACTACCACAATACCCAACCTCCCCTTCATGCCGATCTCGTGCGCGCCGTAGGAGCGGCTTTTGTAGTCATCCATTCGATTCTCCAAGTGGCAAAGGACTGAAAATTTCGCTCACTATATCGAGACCGGGCGAATCCTGCTCGCTCTTATAAAATTGCCTTACTCAAAGCCGGGGAACCAACTTCGTCTAGGTACCGAAGGCAACGCTCGGTGGTCTCGACGTCTCCAAACTTTGCATCAATGTCAAACAGGTTCCAAAGCACAGCACCTGGCACGCGGTCCCCGATGGCCTCTTTTACAGCGATGGTGCGAAAGCCATCCGCCAATCCGTCGCAGATAGTCTCACGCACACAGGCTGAGGCCGTAACCCCGGTTACCAAAATGGTGTCCACTCCCGCCGCGCGCAAGAAACCGGCCAGGTACGTTCCATGAAAGGCGCTTGCCCGCTTCTTCACCAATAACTGTTCTCCGTCTATTGGCGCTATGCGGGAGTCAATGGCCCACAAATTTGTATCCTTTTCATTGACCACGTCAACCGGAATTTTGTTGTGCCACAAACCCATATCGGTGTGTGGGTTGTCGCGGTCGGTGATCTGGTAACAAGTGGTAACGTGAACGACTGGGAGCTTGTACTTTCGAAAACTTGCAAGCAATTTTTGCATCGCCGGGATGATCCGGTCGTCAACATGCTCACATGTGAAAGGGTTGCCTGGTCGGGTCCATGCGTTCGCAAGATCCACACTAATCAACGCCGGCTTTTTGCCAAAGCCCACTCGCCGCTGAAATCCACGCGCCTGATATCGGCGCGTAGCTTCGGAAAAGGCGGCTTCAAGCGTTTCTTCCAAGTTCTTTTCAAAGGCCTTATCGGTCAAGCTATCGTCAGATGCAGTAGGTTTCATTGTTAGCGCTTCTCTTTGTTATGAATGACTAATCGGTGGATTCCGGTTGCTTGATCGCTCGGCAGACCAAGGACCCGCCACAACACATCGATGACTGTGAAAAAAGGGGTCAGCGAGGCCATTCTAGGCGAAACTGAGACAGTATTGATATAAATTACAACATTATTAATTTGGAAATGATATGAATAAGCCTTCCGCGCTGCCTTCAGTGGGCGTGTTGCCGTCGTCGAATTTTGACCTGCGACAGGCTCGCGCTTTTGTTTTCGTGGCCGATGAACTGCATTTCGGGCGAGCCGCAGCAAGACTGTTCGTATCCCAACCCTCGATAAGCCGATCCATTCGCAACCTAGAGGATTCCCTGGGCGTGACGCTCTTAGAGCGATCGACACGGCGCGTCCGGTTGACCGTGGCTGGGGATGCATTTGCGGCAGAGTGCCGCCTAGCTTTCGGCCACTTGAATCGTGCCGTTGGCGCCGCGCACAGCGCGTCCGAAGGTCACGAAGGGCTGCTGCGTGTAGGCTACATGGACTTCGCTGTGAATGGCCGGCTACCGAATATCCTTCGGGACTTCCGCGCCGCTCATCCCCGCGTAGCGATAGACTTACAGTATTTGCCGACTGCGCTGCAGCACGCGGCACTGCTAGATGGCCGTATCGACATAGGATTCATGATTGGCGAGTTTGATAGCCCCAATGTGGTCAACATGTTAGTCGCCCAAGAGGACTTTGTGGCGCTTCTTCCGGAACATCACAGGCTGGCAAGCGCCCAAGGCGTCCGACTGAGTGACCTAGGAGAGGAGTCGTTCGTAGTTGGCGATGAGGCTTCGTACAGCAGTTTTCGTACTCGGATGTTTGCGGTATGCCAAGCGGCGGGCTTCTTCCCGAAAATCGTCCAGCAGGCACCAAACACCAGTGGCATTTTGGGGCTGGTCGCAGCGGGGATGGGCGTCGCCCTTATGGGCGGCAGCGCGCGCAACTTATTGCGCGCGGGCGTTGTGGTGAAGCCCCTTTCTGATGTGATCGAGACCATTCCCACCTTTGCTGCTTGGGTCTCGGGTGACACTTCGTTGGTACTCAATCGATTTACTAAAGCGCTGATGCGGCACATGCAGACCAATTTGCTAAAGTTCGCTTCGCCCTCTATCTAAGATGTCTAGCCCGTCGTCAATATCCACCAAGAAGTTCCCATGACCACCACCCTGCACGATCACCTAATCGTCATCGACGGCCTAAACATCTCGAAATTCGACCGGTCGGTTTTTGAAGACATGCGTCGCGGAGGCGTGACCGCTGCCAACTGCACCTGCTCGATCTGGGAGAACTTCCGCGACAGCATGGATCAGATCGCGCGATGGCAAGAGCACTTCGCCAATCACGCCGACTTGATTCTGCAAGTAAGGACGACCGCAGACATCCGCCGGGCCAAGGCTGAGGGTCGTACCGGTGTGTTTTTGGGTTGGCAGAACCTCGCTGGAATTGAGGACCGGATCGATTACTTGGGGCTTTTCAAAACGCTAGGCGTGGGCGTGATGCAGATCGCCTACAACACCCAGAATCTCGTCGGCACGGGTTGTTATGAGCGGCACGATGGCGGCTTGTCCGAGTTCGGCCGAGAGGTCGTCGTGGAGATGAACCGCTTAGGCATCCTCTGCGATCTGTCCCACGTAGGTCCGAACACAAGCAACGATGTGATCTTGCTGTCGACGAAGCCGGTGGCCTACACACATTGCCTGCCGTCGGGCCTGAAGGCCCACCCGCGCAACAAGAGCGACGAGCAACTACGATACATCGCTGATCGCGGTGGCTTCGTCGGAGTGACGATGTTCCCGCCGTTCCTCAGTCGCGGTCCTCAGGCAACCGTAGACGATTACGTCGACGCTATCGACTACATAATCAACCTCATTGGCGAGGAGCAAGTTGGGATTGGCACCGACTTCACGCAGGGATGGGGGCCTGAATTCTTCAAATGGATCACTCACGACAAAGGTCGGGCACGAAAACTGACCGATTTCGGCGAGATACTGAACCCTAAAGACATTCGCACGATTGGAGAGTTTCCCAACCTTACGCTAGCAATGGTGCGCAAGGGCTGGAGTGAAACTCGGATAAGGCGCGTGATGGGGGAGAACTGGCTCCGAGTGCTTCATGAAGTGTGGGGCGAGTAAGGTCGCAAGCCTTCAGCACCCAACGCTTCGGCGAAGATCAAGACACCGACGTCGGCGCCCCAGTCCGCATGACAGTCAAGGCCAACTTCAACCTCTTGACCCTCCACGCGCAGATCGCTAACGATCCGCGACGGCTCTCGTCGTGCAAGAACTTTGCTAAACCGAGAAAAATCCGTAGAGGGTTTTCATGTTCTTGCCAGCAGCGACTCCGAGGAGATAGGGGCCCGGTTAGCGTTAGCCTGTAGTTGGCAAGCTCATGCGCACGAGCCGGGCCGGGTCGGGTGACCCTCGGACTGGACGCGTGCAGCCAATCCGCCGCAGGCTTCGGTGGCGCCCCATTGCGGTGTGTCGCGGTGCACGGCCTTTTGCCACAGCGCCATGGGCGGCAATGGCCAACTGCCCCATCACTTTCTACGGTAAGCCAGCGCTGGCACTCGCGGCGGGCGTGGACTTTTCTTTGGCCCAAAGTGCATATTCGGCCGGGAAGGCCGCTCGGTAGCGCTCCATGATCGCGTGCGCTTGCTCCTCACGGCCCAACAGCCGTGCGCTGTCGATCAGCTTCTCCGCGACGCGCGCTTCAGGAGAAAAATGCAGCAGCTCCGCAGCCAGTTCGTGAACCCGTTGCGCGTTGTCTGGCGTGACTTGCGTCGTTGTGAGTTCGGCAAACAGAACATGCTCGCGGTAAAGCCGGGATCGCCGAACGTGATCCAAGGTGTTCTCACTGTAGGCCGAAGATCGGGCCTCGGGGTCCAGATAGATCTGGCTGATGCGGTGGTAATCCCACAAGGCGTAGCCGACCCAGAGCATCGCCGCCAGCGCGCATGCGAGCAGGGGAATTCGCGCCTGCCCAGCGGCAGAGGCGGCAGGTCTGCCCGACTTAGGCGCCATGTCGTCAGCCGCCACAGGCATCGGCTGTCCCGGACGCCACAAAAGCCAACAGCACAGTACCGCTGCAATCTGAAATGGCCCGTACCAGAGCGGGTACTCCAGCATGCTGTGCAATCCGATCAGCGCCAGAACCGCCCAGGCCATGCGCCGCGCCAGGTCGGTCTCTTGCCATGGCTTGGCATGCCACAGCTGCCAAAGAAGCAAAGCGCACAGGGGCACCGCCACCGGCAGCCCAAGCTCGACCGCCATGTGCAACGGAAGGTTGTGCGCGTTGTCGAGAATGTCGCAAAAGCGTGCGCCTGGGTAAAGCGTCATGAAGTGGGCATAGTCGAGCTCGCCCCAGCCCCAGCCGGTCCACGGCTTTTGGGCGATCAGGTGCAGCACATTGCCCCACAGCGTGACACGGCTGAAGCAGGCGGGAGCGCCCTCATGGATGCGCGCCATAATTCCCGCATTCGCAGGGTCGAGCCCAGCCAGCCGCGGCAACGCATACGCCGCTGCGCAATAAGCCAGTACGGCTGCCAGCAGCAGCCGGCGAACCGTGGCGTCACGCAGTCCACCCCAAAACAGGTAGAGCAGGCACAGCAACAACAATTGCACCATGCCGGTACGCGATGACGATGCGGCGTTGCCAATAGCCAGCAAAGCCGCCGCTGGCACAGACCACGCCATGGCGATCCATGGCGCTGTCGGCATGCCTGAAAGCGTGGGCAGCATGTCGGTCGCCCCGGGCGCCAGTCGCGCCTCGCCCAGGTTGTCCGAAGCCTGCGCGAGGCGCTGGGCCGCAGACCCATTTCTGCGCGTCGCCCACCACAGCAGCGCGACCAACCCGATGTTGGTCAAGGTCGCAAACTGGTTGCGCTGTCGCAGGTTCGCAAACGCTTCGCCGACCTGGGTTCCATTGATCCAGGGCGAAAAGGCGGCGGTGGCGTCAAAGTATTGCAGCATGGCCATCAGGCTGCTAATGACCGCGGCGCATAGCCAACTGGTCGCCGCCACCTGGGGCGCATCGACGCGCCTATCGGCAACCAACAGCACAAAGACGCTGGCACAGCCCAGCGAAACCAGCCAGGGGATGACGGCTGCGGAAGGACCACCGGCAAAGGGGTTGAGCCAGGGGAGCAACAGCAGCAAGGGCAGCGCGAACGATCGCATGGGCGAAGTGGCCGGCGCGGCGGCCAGGGAATAACAGGTCGCGTATTGTCGCGTGCGCACAAGCGCCTTCGTCGCGCCCTGACCGGTCGGCTCAGGGCGAGCCCGGCCACCAACGAGAAGGCGACCCCGCGGGTCGCCTTCCGTCAGCACGCGGGGGCCGGATTCAGCCCTTGCACGAGCCTGGTAAAAATTTGGCCGGCAGTGCCGTGGCACCGGCTGCGGGGCCGCACTTCCACTCGGTGATCGCCTTGCCCTGATCGCCGTTTGCGGCGGCCACGCTAAGGGCCACGCCAGCCACATAAGGCGCCAGTTGGATTTCCTTGTCGTCCATGGTTGTATCGTTGAATCCGGTCGCACGGACCGTCACGACGCCGCTTGCACTGGTGGTCACCGACATCACATACTTGGACGCTGCAGAGGCCGCTGCATTCGTGGGGTTTTGCTCACAGCCCCAGCCGTTGGCCACGCCCAGCTTGTCGGCGGCCATGGACTGAACCGCTTCCGTGATGGAGGTGCGGCAGGACGATGCGGCCAAAACAACTTCTGCCATTTTTGCCTTCTTGGTGTAGTCCTGATAGGCCGGCAATGCCACTGCGGCCAATATCCCGATGATGGCAACGACGATCATCAGCTCGATCAGGGTGAAGCCCTTTTGAATGGATTGCTGCATGGATGCGCTCCTTGGAAAATGAACAGGTACAGGACCGGGGGATGCGGGGGTCTGCGTTTCAACGCAATCCGTGCCACCGGCTGTTGCGCCGCAAGTGGCCAGGGCTCTTGCCAAGGACTTGCAAATCTTTTCGGACAAAAACCGTGTGTGCATCGTCAGCGCCGGGAAGTGCACGATTCTGTCACGCATTGCACCTCACTTGATGCAGACCGATCTGACCATTTTGATGTCGGTCAGGCCCATCAGAATCTTCTCCATGCCGTCCATTTTCAATGTCCGCATACCACCCTCGACACCGACGGCAAATATTTCGGTCACCCGCGCCCGCTCCTGTATCAGCTGCTTAATGCTGGCGTCGGCGACCAGCAACTCGTGCAGCCCGATACGCCCCTTGTAACCGGTGCCGTTACAGTTGTCGCAACCGGCGGCGCGGTACAGCCTGAGCCGGCCGTTATCGCCGTACTGGTGCTGCCAAGATTCGGTCAGTCTGCGCGCTTCGGCCTCGTAATCGGCCCGCCAGGCGGCAGAATGCCGCAGCTCCTGCGCGTATTCGGCGACAAACAGGCGCAGTTCTTCCGCGTCCGGGAAATAGGCCTTTTTGCAATCGCATAACTTCTTGGCCAGGCGCTGCGCCAGTATCCCCAGCAGCGCGTCGGCAAAGTTGAATGGGTCCATGCCCATGTCGAGCAGCCGCGTGATCGACTCGGGCGCGGAGTTGGTGTGCAGGGTGGAAAAAACCAGATGGCCGGTGAGCGAAGCTTCCACGCCCATCGCGACGGTCTCCTTATCGCGCGACTCCCCAACCATGATGATGTCAGGGTCGGCGCGCAGGAAGGCCCGCATGATCAGGGCGAAGTCGATGCCGGCCTTCTTGTTGATCTGCACCTGGCGCAATCCTTTCTGGGTAATTTCCACCGGGTCTTCTGCAGTCCAGATCTTGGTATCGGGCGAGTTCAGGTGCTTGAGGATCGAGTGCAGCGTGGTGGTCTTTCCCGAGCCGGTCGGGCCGCAGACGTAAAACAGGCCATAGGGCTTCTCGACGGTCTGGATCACGCGCGCAAGGTTGTGCGGTGTCAGCCCGAGCTTGTCGATCGCGATTGGCTCGCCCGCGGCCAGGATGCGCATCACCACGTCTTCGACCCCGCCGGCTGAGGGAATCGTCGCCACCCGCAGCTCGATATCCAGCGGCCCGTATTTCTTAAACTTGATCTTGCCGTCCTGTGGCTTTCGCCGCTCGGAAATATCGAGGTCGCACATGATTTTCAGCCGGGTCACCATCGCCTGGCGGAAGCTGGCGGGCACCTCCACATAGGGCATCAAGGTGCCATCGATGCGAAAGCGGATACCGGTCTTGAGTTTGCCGGGCATCGGTTCGATATGGATGTCCGATGCTTTTTGGTGAAAGGCATCGATGATGACCTTGTTGACAAACTTGACGAGCTCGTTGTCGGCGGCAGCCGACTCCAGAAAGTCATCTGCGGCTACTTCGGCGACCAGTCCAATGTCGAGGTCGGCCAGCAACTGATCGATAGAGCCGGCCTCCACGCCGGCACCGTAAAGTTGCGCCAGGGTTTCTTCAAATTCGGTCAGCGTCGTGACGCGGTAGTCAAAACGCCTGCTGCGCGGGAACACTTGCGGCACCAGCCGCGCACCGCGCACCGCCTCGGGATCCAGGCACATGATGACGAGGCCCTCGGGCGCGTCCGCCAGCGGTATCCAGCCCTGCGCGACGATGAACTCGCGTTTGAGTTGGCCATGCAGTAGCTCTGACCGAACGCGACCCTTCATGAACGGCTCGTAGGGGACGCCAAAAAAACGTGCCAGCGAAGCGCCGATCTGCGCCGGTGCCACCTTGAGTTGCGCGGTGAGCAAGTGCTCCACCGGTCGGCCGGTGGCTCGCGCATCGATCAGACACTGGTGCAATTCGGCCTCGGTGACAACGGCGTTCGCGACTAGGCCGTCGAACCGGGTCGAGCGGCGTAGCGGCGCCTCGACGGCCTTTTGCTTGCGCTCTCGCATCGCGCTGGCAAGCGTCTTGCACAGCTGCGCAACGCCCTCGACTTCAAGGTCGCCAAATGGCCGGTCGCTTCGGTTGTTGATGATCTGTAGCACGCCGTACAGCACATCGTCATCCAGGATCGGCGCCACCAGCATCTGGCGCGTGCGGTAACCCGAGCGCCGGTCGACCTCCTTCAGAAAGTTCAGCGCCGGGTGAATTCGCTTGAGCGCAGCGTCGTCGTAAACGTCGGCCAGATTGAGCCGCTGGCGACTCAGCGCCGCATAGCCCGCCAGGCTTTGCGGCGATATCGGCAGCTTGAGATCTCGGCTGCTGTTGAGTCCGGTTTTGACTCTGGCGACGATGGCGGTCCGGTCCTGGTTGACCAGATAAAGGGTCAGCCGCTCGGCATTGAGCAGTTTGCAGATGTCGCCGCTGCCCTCGAGCAAGAACTGCTCCAGGTTGTCGGCCTCTTGGATACCCGCGGTGACAGCGTTCAGTTGCCTGTAGAACAGTGCCTCCAACCCGTCGATGCCGCCCTCGGGCGGGATTTGCTGGGTGTCCAGGAAGGCCGGCTCGGAGGAGGATTCAAGGCCCTCGGGCCTGCGTGCGACGCCGGTTGCTTGCATCAGCGGTCCTCGCTGGGTTGGACGAATTTCATGATGGTTCCGGCCAGCGCTATCAGGTCGCCGTCCTTCAATGCCCTCGCCTGTGTGCCAATTGGCGTGCCGTTGAGCGTGGCTTGCACGGAACCCGCGAGCTGGTGAATGGCAAAGCCTTGCCCCGACCGCGTCACCGCAGCCACCACGACGCCGGGCTTGCCCACGGTCGTCACCGCCTTGTCCAGCAACAATTCGCGCCCCACGGACCCGCCCGCCAAAACCCGGATCAACGGTTGCGCTGCGGCCCGCACGGGGGTTGGTGGCCCGGGCACTTCGGGTTCATCGACGAATCGGATGGTGTAAGCGCCGATTTCGATGGTGTCGCCGTTGAACACCTGCTGCCTGCGCACCGGCTTGCCGTTGACGCAGGTGCCGTTGGTACTATTGAGATCTTCCACGAAAACCTGCCCACCAATCCGCAGAAAAGCGGCGTGTTCGCCGCTGACGGTCCGCTGTGCCAGGACGACGTCGTTGTACGGGCGACGACCCAGACTGATGCGATCCCGGTCTAGAGCAAGCTCACGAACGACCGCGCCCTCGGTTGACACGATCAGGCGCAGCATCTTTTCCTCATAGGGCCGCAAGAGGCTTTTACGATCAGCACACGCACTGCCTTCCCGACAATCTGACGACAAAGCCGCGCGCCACCGCGCGGGTCAACAGATTTTTGATCGGAGCCGCAGCAGCGGCAGCGGCGTTAACTCAGGGCAAGTCGAGTTATCGCCCAAATGCGGCCTTGACCGCCATCGCCTAGAGCGGGGATGCCCCCGAAGCGAACGAAACCTTCGGCTCTAAACGCTCTCGGCCGGCACGGGCTGGCGTGTCTGCAGGTACTTGCCAAGCCCCACCACCAGCGCCGCGCCCCCTGCAGCACCGGCGTAATGGAGCCAATGGGCTCCGTCAAGCAGGTCCTTGAGCGCGACGTCACTGACAAGGGTTTCGCCGCCGACCCAGCCGATCAGCCCGGCGCCGATCACCACGATGACCGGGAAGCGGCCCATCAGCTTGATCATCAGCGTGCTGCCGAAAACGACCAGCGGAATGCTGATCGCCAGCCCCAGCATCAGCAACACCGTGCTGCCCTTGGCCGCCGCAGCGACACCGATCACGTTGTCAAGGCTCATGATCAGATCGGCGATCAGGATGGTTCGAACAGCGGCCATCATCGAGCCGTGCTCCTTGGCTTCGCCTTCGTCCCCGTCGTCGCCTTCGCTGAGCAGCTGCACCCCGATCCACAGCAGCAGCAACCCGCCGATGATCTGCAAATAGGGCATCGCCAGCAGCTGCGCAGCGACGACAGTGAGCCCGATGCGCATCACCACCGCGGCGCCGGAGCCGAACAGGACCGCCTTGCGCTGCTGCTCGGGCGGCAGCGAGCGCGCCGCCAAGGCGATGACAACCGCGTTGTCTCCCGAAAGAATGATGTTGATCCAGATTATCTTGACCAGGCCAATCCAGAAATCGGCGTCTTGCAGAAATTCCATTGAAAGGTCTCCCCTATTCTTGATGCGCGGCGAATCAGAATCTGCTAGCTCAACGAACCGCCCTGCCTCTTTATGCGGAACGGCCAGTTTAACGAAGCCGTGGACGGCCTCCTACTGGCACTTCGGTTAGAGACTGGCTTTGAGCAGCTTGGCCATCTCGGACGGGTTGCGCGTGACCCTGAAGCCACATTCCTCCATCACCTCGAGCTTGGCCTGCGCTGTGTCGGCGCCGCCCGAAATCAGCGCGCCGGCGTGGCCCATGCGCTTGCCGGCGGGCGCCGTGACGCCGGCGATGAAACCGACCACCGGCTTCTTCATATGGGCCTTGCACCAGCGGGCCGCATCGGCCTCGTCGGGGCCGCCGATTTCGCCGATCATGATGACTGCATCGGTATCCGGATCGTCGTTGAATAGCCGCATGATATCGATGTGCTTGAGTCCGTTGATGGGGTCACCACCGATGCCGACCGCGCTCGACTGCCCCAAGCCGATCTCGGTCAGCTGAGCAACCGCTTCGTAGGTCAGCGTTCCGGAGCGGGACACCACACCGATGCGGCCCTTGCGGTGGATATGACCAGGCATGATGCCGATTTTGATTTCTTCCGGAGTAATCAAACCCGGGCAGTTGGGGCCCAGCAGCAGCGTTTCCTTGCCGCCCGCAGCGACGCGCGCGCGCATCTTGTTGCGCACCTCGAGCATGTCACGCACCGGTATGCCTTCGGTGATGCAGATGACCAGGTCGAGTTCGGCCTCGACCGCCTCCCAGATCGCGGCACCGGCACCCGGTGGTGGTACATAGATGACCGATACCGTAGCGCCGGTGTGGGCAGCCGCCTGCTTGACCGAGGCAAAGATCGGGATGCCAAGAACCGACTCGCCGGCCTTCTTGGGGTTGACACCGGCAACAAAACAGTTTTTGCCGTTGGCGTATTCCTGGCACTTTTCGGTATGGAACTGGCCGGTCTTGCCGGTGATTCCCTGCGTGATGACCTTGGTGTCTTTGTTGATCAGTATGCTCACATGAACTCCTTCATCACAGGGATTGGGAGCCGGCGCGCGGCTCCACGGGTTTATCCGCCGTGGATTATTGGTTGACCGGGTTGGACCTTGGCGTCAGGCGCCTAGCGAAGGGCGGCGACGACCTTTTGCGCCGCCTCGGCCATGGTGTCGGCACTGATGATCGGCAGACCGGATTCGGCCAGCATCCTCTTGCCCAACTCCTCATTGGTTCCCTTCATGCGAACCACCAACGGGACCTTGAGGTTGGTCGCCTTGCAGGCGGTGATCACGCCGGTGGCGATGGTGTCGCATTTCATGATGCCGCCAAAGATGTTTACCAGGATCGCCTTGACCTTGGGGTTCTTCAGCATGATCTTGAAGGCTTCGGTCACCTTCTCGGGGGTCGCGCCACCGCCGACATCCAGAAAGTTCGCCGGCTCGGCGCCATAAAGCTTGATCGTGTCCATCGTCGCCATCGCCAGGCCAGCCCCGTTGACCAGGCAACCGATGTTGCCGTCCAGGCTGATGTAGGCGAGGTCGAAGTTGCTCGCCTCGACCTCCGCCGGGTCCTCCTCGTCGAGGTCCCGGTACGCGACTATCTCGCTTTGGCGAAACAGCGCATTCGCGTCGAAGTTGAACTTGGCGTCCAGCGCCTTGATGGCGCCGTTGCCTTCCAGGATCAGCGGGTTGATCTCGACCAGCGAGGCGTCGGTTTCCATGTAGCAGCGGTAGAGCTTTTGCAGCACGTCAACGCACTGCGCCGCCGACGCTGGCGGAACTCCGATGCCGTTGGCGAGCTCCAGCGCCTGCGCGTTTGTCAGCCCGAGCGCCGGGTCTACGAACACCTTGATGATCTTTTCCGGGCTGTCATGCGCGACCTGCTCAATGTCCATGCCGCCCTCGGAAGACGCCATCAGTGCGACGCGCTGGGACGCCCTGTCGGTCACCGCCGAGACGTAATACTCCTTGCGGATGTCAGCGCCGTCTTCGATCAGCAGCCGGCGCACTTTCTGGCCCATCGCGCCGGTCTGGTGGGTGACCAGCTGCATTCCGAGAATTTCGGACGCCACCGCCTTCACTTCGTCGATCGAGCGCGCGAGCTTGACGCCACCGCCCTTTCCGCGCCCGCCCGCGTGAATCTGCGCCTTGACCACCCATACCGGGCCACCGAGCTTTTGCGCAGCCTCGACCGCCTCCTGCAGCGTGAATGCGGCGATGCCGCGCGGCACTGGAATGCCGTACTTGCGCAGGATTTCCTTGCCTTGGTACTCATGAATTTTCATGGGGTCTCTCTCGAGATTGGAAACGGCCCGACAAACTGACGGATTCGGTTGACGACAGTCGGCTGCGGCACCACAGCTGGCAAATGTATCATGCTGCATTGCGTCAATCCGACGCACAGCTTGCACGGCCTCGTGCGTTTGACCACCAGAAATCCAGCGCCATGGCCAAAGTATTCATCGACGGTGAAGCCGGCACCACCGGCTTGCAGATCCGCCAACGCCTTGAGTCCATGGCGGGGGTGGAGTTGATACGGATTGCCGAGGACTTGCGCAAGGATCCGGTCGCCAAATGCGCGCTGATGGCACAAGTTGACCTTGTGATCCTGTGCCTGCACGACGCAGCAGCTATCGAGTCGGTCGCGATGATCGACGCTGCGGCGCTGTCCAGCGGCAAGCACGGGCCCCGGATCATCGACGCATCGACCGCGCACCGCACCGCACCAGGCTGGGTGTTCGGTTTCGCCGAGTTGGTGGCGGGCCAGCGCGACGCCATAGAGCAGGCGCGCCGGGTGAGCAACCCGGGCTGCTATGCGACCGGGGCGATTGCGCTGCTGCGTCCGCTGATAGACGCCGGCCTGCTACCGCACGACCATCCGGTGATCCTGACGGCAGTCAGCGGCTACTCGGGCGGCGGGCGGGCCATGATAGAAGCCTACGAGGCGGGAGGCGCCCCGGCCCTCGAGTTGTACGCGCTGGACCTTCGGCACAAGCACATTCCCGAAGTCATGCGCCATAGCGGCCTTAGCCGGCGTCCTTTATTTGTTCCCGCAGTCGCCAACGTTCGCCAGGGCATGCTGGTGCAGCTTCCGCTGCACCTGGACCTTTTGCCCGGCCACCCACGCGCCAACGACCTGCAGGCGGCTCTGGAGCGACACTACGCAGGCAGCGAGTGGGTCAGCGTCGCGCCGCCCAGCCACAACGGCAAGCTCGACGCGCTCGCTTTGCATGACTCCGACGGGATGGAGCTGCGCGTTTTTTCCAACCCGGGCGGCGACGCCGACGGATTCAACCATGCGGTGCTGGTGGCCCGGCTCGACAACCTCGGCAAGGGCGCGAGCGGCGCGGCCATACAAAACCTGCGACTGATGCTGGGTCTGTAACTGTGCACGCCAGCCGGTGGTCGGATCAGTCCTGGACAGGATCCTGATCATCGACCGTCGCCGCGACCACCCGGCGGATGGCGTCGGAGCTGAAACCGCGTGAAGCCAAAAAGCGCATCTGGCGGCCACGTTCGGAGGCGCTGATGGCGGCGGCGGCGCCAAATTTCTTGCGCCAAACCGCGTGCGCACGCTCGACTTCGCTGACCTGCAGGGTGGCGACTGCATTGGCTACCGCATCCGGGTCAAGCCCCTTGCGCTGGAGTTCCTGCCGGATGCGGGCTGCTCCCAGCTTGTCGGAGCGGCGGTGCAGCACCGATTCGATCACCCTCTTTTCGTCGATGAACCCCTTGGCCTGCAGTTCGTCCAGCGCGCCGGCCAGCAGGCCTGGTTCAGGGGCGTGGGCTTTGAGCTTGCGCTCAAGTTCTGCGCGCGAGTGCTCGCGCCCGCTGAGCAGTCGCAGCGCGCGCCCCTTCAAAGACGGCGGGGGTTGGGGCATAGGCGCCAGGGGTGGCTCGAACGAAGCCGCGTGGCCTCAGGCCGTTTCGGTCTTTTTGCCGGGCTTGCCCGGCTTCGCTTCAGCCTCCAGCGCCTCCGGCAGCAGCGGAATTCCAAGCGACTCCCGCACCTTGTTTTCTATCTCGTGCGACAACTCCGGGTTCTCGCGCAGGAACTCGCGCGCGTTGTCGCGGCCCTGACCGATCTTTTCGCCGTTGTAAGCGTACCAGGCGCCAGACTTGTCGAGAATGTGCGCGTTGACGCCCATGTCGATGATTTCACCGTGGCGACTGATGCCTTCGCCAAACAGGATGTCAAATTCCGCCGTCTTAAAGGGCGGCGCCACCTTGTTCTTGACGACCTTCACCTTGGTCTCGTTGCCGATCGCCTCGTCGCCCTTCTTGATCGTCCCGGTACGCCGGATATCGAGGCGAACCGACGCGTAAAACTTCAGGGCATTGCCGCCGGTCGTGGTCTCGGGGCTGCCGAACATCACGCCAATCTTCATCCGGATCTGATTGATGAAGATGACCATGCAGTTGGTCTTCTTGATGTGCGCGGTCAGTTTGCGCAGCGCCTGGCTCATCAGCCGCGCCTGCAGTCCGGGCAAGGAGTCGCCCATTTCGCCCTCGAGTTCGGCCTTCGGCGTCAGCGCCGCCACCGAGTCGATGACGATCAGATCGACCGCGCCTGAACGCACCAGCGAGTCGACAATCTCGAGCGCCTGCTCGCCGGTATCGGGCTGGCTGATCAGCAGGTCCTGCAGGTTGACGCCGAGCTTTTGCGCGTACTGGATGTCAAGCGCGTGCTCCGCATCGACGAAAGCGCACTGTCCGCCGATCTTTTGCATCTCGGCGATCGCCTGCAATGTCAGCGTGGTCTTGCCCGACGACTCCGGGCCGTAGATTTCGATCACGCGTCCCCGGGGGAGGCCCCCAACGCCCAGGGCAATATCGAGTCCCAGGGAACCGGTGGAGACGACCTGAATGTCCTCGATCACCTCGCCCTCGCCCAGCCGCATGATCGTTCCCTTGCCAAACTGTTTCTCGATTTGGGCGAGGGCCACCTGCAGTGCCTTGGCCTTTTCGGCGCTGGCACCGTTAACCGGTTTGAAGCTGTTGTCCATGAAATTCTCCTTTAAAATCAACGATGTAATCGGAACTGGCATCTGCTAATAAACACAGGCTGGATGCTTAAACAGTATTTTAGGTCGCCGGGTTGGCTTCTGTAAACACAAATTTTAGTCAATTTGATTTACTATTTGCACGATGCACAGAAGCCCAAATAAAGAGCGCTGGCGTGAAACCCATCTCGGGCGGCTGCTGGCGAAGGGGCTCGAGCGCTTCGACGCCCGGGTGCTCGCGCTGATGGCGCGCAACGAGGAACTCGGGCTGGCGCTGGCCCACCTGGCGGCGCGTGGCAGCCTCGACGCCTCGCATGTCCAGATCACCCGCCATCTGCCGGTTGGCGGCTGCAGCCTCAGCGCACTGGCGGCACGCGCCGGCATCAGCAAGCAGGCGATGGGAAAGCTGGTAGACCAGTCCAGCGCCTGGGATCTGGTGAGCCGGCTTCCCGACCGCCGCGACCGCCGGTCGGTGCAAGTCGTGTTCACCGCCAGCGGTGTCCTATGGCTGAACGCCTACCGCCAGGCGGTGCAACAGGCAGAGTACGAATTCAGCCAGTCCGTCGGCGCCGATGTGGCGGCCGTGGTTCACCTGGGGCTGGAAGCCTATCTCGGCTGAAACCGTCCGGCCGCGGGAGCCGTATGTAACGCCGCCTAGAATGAAAGCCAAGGCCAAGGCTCAGGGAACGGAGAAGCCCCCACCAGGAGAACGCCATGCGCATTTTGATTGCCGAGGACGACCGGGTTTTGGCCGATGGGCTGCTGCGTGCGCTGCGCGGCACCGGGGCCGCGGTAGACCATGTCACCAGCGGCAGCGAGGCCGACGCCGCGCTGATGACCAACAAGGAGTTCGACCTGCTGATCCTGGATCTCGGACTGCCCAAGCTCCATGGCCTGGAGGTGCTGCGCAAGCTTCGCACGCGCGGGTCGACCCTGCCGGTGCTGATACTGACCGCGGCCGATAGCGTCGACGAGCGCGTCAAGGGCCTGGACCTGGGCGCCGACGATTACATGGCCAAGCCCTTCAGCCTGCAGGAGCTCGAGGCACGGGTTCGCGCGCTGGTGCGCAGGCGCATGGGCGCGGCCAACGACGCGATCAAGCACGGACCGCTGACATACGACCAGTCGGGACGGGTTGCCACCATTGACGGCGTGATGGTCGACCTATCGGCGCGTGAGCTCGGGTTGCTCGAAGTGCTGCTGCAGCGTGCAGGCCGGATGGTCAGCAAGGACCAGTTGGTCGAACGCCTTTGCGAGTGGGGCGAGGAAGTCAGCAACAACGCGATTGAGGTCTACGTCCATCGTCTGCGCAAGAAGATTGAAAAGGGTCCGATCCGCATCGCGACGGTGCGCGGCCTGGGCTACTGCCTGGAAAAGATACCCGGCTGACATGGCGTCCGGCGGGCATACCGGGTCGGGTCTGCGATGAAACTTTTCCCGCGTGAGCAGCGCTCGCTGTTCGGCGAAATTTTGGACTGGATGCTTACGCCGCTGCTGCTGCTATGGCCCATCAGCCTGGTGCTGACCTGGCTGGTCGCGCAGGATGTCGCTGGGAAACCATTCGATCGGGCGTTGCAGTTCAATGTCAACGAACTGGCGCATCTGGTGGGCGTCAAGAACGGCGAAGTCCAGTTCAACCTGCCGCTGCCCGCCCGCGAGCTGCTGCGGGCCGACGAGTCTGACACGGTGTTTTACCTGGTGCTGGGCGCGCGCGGCGAATACCTCAGTGGCGAGCGCGGCCTGCCGCTGCCACCCGACGACGAAGCCCCTTTCTTTGGCGAAGTCCGCATCCGTGACGGCGAGCACAACGGCGACAAAATCAAGATTGCCTACGCCTGGGTCAATCTGAGTCTGCCGCAGTCCCGGCCAGCGCTGATCCAGGTCGCCGAGACGCTCGACAAGCGCTCGGTACTGGCGACCGAGATCGTCAAAGGCGTCATGCTGCCGCAGTTCGTGATCCTGCCGCTGGCCGTGCTGCTGGTATGGCTGGGGCTGGCCTACGCGATCAAGCCCCTGAACCAGCTGGAAGAGCGCATCCGGGCGCGCAAGCCCGAAGACCTGAGCCCACTCGACGAGCGCTCCATACCGCTCGAGGTCGCGCCGCTGGTCGCGTCGGTGAACGATCTGTTACAGCGCCTGGAGAATTCGATCCGGCACCAGAAACGCTTCCTCGCTGACGCCGCGCACCAGCTCAAGACGCCGCTGGCCGGGCTGCGTATGCAGGCCGACCTGGCACAGCGCCAAGGCGCGAGCGCCGACGAGCTCAAGCACTCGCTGCGGCAGATCGGCAGCGCGAGCATGCGCGCAACCCACACGGTGAATCAGCTGCTCGCGCTGGCGCGTGCCGAGGGCAGCGGGTCGGCCATGACGCGCGAAGTCTGCGACCTCGCCCAGCTTACCGTCGACGTCGTCCAGGATTGCCTACCGCGTGCACTCGACAAGGCCATCGACCTGGGCTTCGAAGGTGCGCAACCCGGCAGCGCCGGGCTACGCATGGAGGGCAACCCCACGCTGCTCAGGGAGATGATCCGCAACCTGCTCGATAACGCGATCAACTACACGCCTTCCAGCGCACTGCAGCCGGGCGTCGTCACCGCCAGGGTGCTGGTCGACCCCTTCGGGAAAGTCCTGATGCTGCAAGTTGAGGACTCGGGCCCCGGCATCGCGGTGTCCGAGCGCGAGTTGGTCTTCAAACCCTTCTACCGGACGCTGGGCAGCGGGGTGGAGGGTTCCGGGCTCGGACTGCCCATCGTCCTTGAAATCGCGCTGCTGCACCACGCAACGGTCAGCTTGGAAGAGGCCCATGCCGGCCACCAGCCGCCGGGCGCACGTTTCACCATTCGCTTCGATACCGGCTAGCGCAGGGCGATGGGTCCACCCCGTGCCTCAGTCGGACGCCTTGACGGCCGGGTCCGACGGAGCTTGCGGCTGCGCCGCCTGCTCCGGTCGAATGAGCCTTATGCGTTCGGGATGCATCTGCTGGCGCATGCGCTTGGGCTCGGACTGCTGCTCTGGGCCGATGCCGTAGGGCCGAAGCAGCTCGTTTGACCAGGCGAAATAGACCGCATTGGCCAACACCAGGAGCAAAACCAAGGGTCGAAGCATGGGGTGCGACCGGCCTCAATCGCCGGTCGCCTGCGAGGGTGACGGACGCACGCTGATTTCGGCACTGGTGACGGACTGCATGGCGCCCTCAGTATGCACCTGCAGGGCGCCGTTGCCATCAACGCCGGCTGCCGTGCCGCTGCGGCCGTCGCTCAGCGTGATCGCCCGGCCGGCAAGCGCATCGCGCAGGCCGAACGCAGTCTGAAAGGGTGCAAAGCCCTGCGCTGCGAACAGCATCAGGTCGCGCGCCAGCGCGGGGGCGATGCGCGCCAGTGCGCCCGCGGCGTCGATTTCAGGCAGCAGTTCCTGCAGCCAGGCGGGCGGCGTGGCCAGTCCGTCGGCGTCATGCGGCGCGATATTGACGCCGACGCCAACCACCAGATAGCGGCTATCGCCAACGCTAGCGGTCTCAATCAGGATCCCGGCCAGCTTGCGCTCGTCGAACCAGATGTCGTTGGGCCATTTCAAGCGCAGCCCATCGTGCAGGCTGCGTGCGATGCTCACCCCCACCGCCAGCGACAAGCCGGACCAGTGCCGCGGCGCCATCGCCAAGCCGATGGAAAAGGTCAACGCGCCGTTCGCAGTCGCTGCGCTGCGCCATTGCCGTCCGAGTCGACCGCGTCCTGCGCTTTGGTGTTCGGCCACCAGCAACACCGACGCGCGCTGGCCGGAACGGGCGCGGCGCATCAGTTCGGAGTTGGTCGAGTCGATGTGCGCCACCACCTCGACCGAAAGGCCCGGCAGCCATGGGGCAGCGGCCTGCTCGATCGCCCGCACAGGCCAACCCGCGGCGCACACGCCTCAGCGGCCGCGCCGCTTGGGTGCGAGCAAGGTGCCGCGGCAGCCGTGGGCGCCGCACCAGCAGGGATACTCGGCCTTTAGTTTTGGCGTGTAGCGCTCGTCGATGATGAGTCCGTAGTCGTAAAAAAGCTCTTCCCCCGCGGCGATGTTGCGCAGCGCCTTGATGAAAACCCGTCCGCCCTGCTCATCGGCCTCGCAGTTGGGCGCACACGAATGGTTGATCCAGCGCGACGAATTGCCCCCGTACAGGGCGTCGATGACATGCTTTTCGTCGATGTGGAAATAGAAGGTATGGTTCGGGTCCTGGGGGTCATGCGGGTGTCGCCGTTGCGCCTCCTTCCAGCTGATGACGGCGCCCACATATTCGATGATGGTTTCGCCCTCGGCCAGATCGCGCAATGCGAAGACGCCCTTGCCGTGCACTCCGGAGCGGCGGGTCTGGATGCGGCGCGGGTCGGCTGCGGAAACTGGTTTTGACACGGCGGAAAAATTTGGTAAGGTGAACTCGTATGGGCGCGTGTGCGCCCGTGGGTGCGCGCATGGGCGCGCGCGAGACACCGGGATTGTAGTCAGATGAAAACCCTCGTCATTGCAGAGAAACCTTCGGTTGCCCAGGACATCGTGCGCGCGCTGACGCCGCTGGCCGGGAAATTCGAAAAACTAGAAGACCACTTCGAAAACGAAAAATATGTCGTCACCAGCGCGGTCGGCCATTTGGTTGAAATCCAAGCGCCGGAGGAGTTTGACGTCAAGCGCGGCAAGTGGAGCTTCGCGAATCTGCCGGTGATTCCGCCGCATTTCGACCTCAAACCGATGGACAAGACCAAGACGCGGCTCAACGCCATCGTCCGGCTCGCCAAGCGCAAGGACGTCGGCGCATTCATCAACGCTTGCGACGCCGGGCGCGAGGGCGAACTGATATTCAGGCTGATCCAACAGTACAGCAAGGCCAAGCACCCGGTGCAAAGGCTCTGGCTGCAGTCGATGACGCCACAGGCTATCCGCGATGGCTTTGGCGCACTGCGCAGCGACAAGCAGATGCTGCCGCTGGCCGACGCGGCGCGCTGCCGCTCCGAGGCCGACTGGCTGGTCGGCATCAACGGAACGCGCGCCATGACCGCGTTCAACTCACGCGACGGCGGCTTCTTCCTCACCACCGTGGGTCGGGTGCAGACACCGACGCTGTCGGTGGTGGTCGAGCGCGAGGAACAGATACGCAAATTCATCAGCCGCGACTACTGGGAGGTGCATGCGGGCTTCGCCGCCGAAGCCGGCCAATACGCTGGCAAGTGGTTCGACCCCAAGTGGAAGAAGGCCGCCGCCAACGAGGCCGCAGGCAACCCGGAGCCCGACGCTGAACTCAGGGCTGACCGGGTCTGGTCGGCGCGCGAAGCACAGGCAATTGCCGACGCGGTGCGCGGCAAGAAGGCCAGCGTCAGCGAGGAGAGCAAACCCACCACGCAGGCCAGCCCCCTGCTGTTTGACCTGACCTCGCTGCAGCGCGAAGCCAACGGCAAGTTTGGCTACAGCGCCAAGACCACGCTATCGATCGCGCAAAGTCTGTACGAGCGTCACAAGGCGCTGACCTACCCCCGCACCGACTCGCGCGCGCTGCCAGAGGACTATCTGCCGGTGGTGCGCGAAACCTTTGAGATGCTGGCAGCGAGTCCCATGAAGCACCTGGCGCCGCACGCCGCCACCGCGCTCAAGGGCGGCTACATCAAGCCGAGCAAGCGCATCTTCGACAACGCCAAGGTCAGCGACCACTTCGCGATCATCCCGACGCTGCAAAGCGCACAGGGCCTCAGCGAGGCCGAACAAAAAGTCTACGATCTGGTCGTGCGCCGCTTCATGGCGGTATTTTTCCCCAGCGCCGAGTACCAGGTCACCACGCGCATCTCGCTGATCGAGCAGCACAGTTTCAAAACCGAGGGCAAGGTACTGGTGCGCCCGGGCTGGCTGGCGATCTACGGCAAAGAGGCGCAGGAGGAAAGCCTAGCGGGCGAGGACCGGAACCCGGCCAACCTAATCGCGGTGAAACCCGGCGAAATGGTCGGTGTCGATTCGGTTGCGCCCAAGGCGCTGCACACGCGCCCGCCGGCGCGCTACTCCGAGGCCACGCTGCTCGGCGCGATGGAGGGTGCGGGAAAGACGGTCGAGGACGAGGAGCTGCGCGAGGCCATGCAGGAAAAAGGACTGGGCACTCCCGCCACGCGGTCGAGCATCATCGAAGGGCTGATCGCCGAGAAATACATGCTGCGCGAAGGCCGCGAGCTGATACCCACCGCCAAAGCCTTTCAGCTCATGACGCTGCTGCGCGGTCTGGGCGTCGAAGAGTTGTCCAAGGCCGAGCTGACGGGCGAGTGGGAATTCAAGCTCGCGCAGATGGAGCACGGCAAGCTGAGCCGCGAATCCTTCATGGCGGACATCGCCGCCATGACCGAGCGCATGGTGCGCAAGGCCAAGGAATATGACCGCGACACGATCCCGGGCGACTATGCAACCCTGCATGCGCCTTGCCCGAACTGCGCCGGCGTGGTGAAGGAAAACTACCGCCGCTACACCTGCACCGGCAAGTCGGGCGCAGAAGAGGGCTGCGGCTTCTCCTTTGGCAAGACGCCGGCGGGGCGCACTTTCGAGGTGGCCGAAGTCGAGCAGTTTCTGCGCGAGCGCAAGATCGGACCGCTGGAAGGCTTCCGCTCCAAGGCCGGCTGGCCCTTCACCGCCGAAATGGTCATCAAGTTCGACGAGGACAGCAAGAACTACAAGCTCGAATTCGATTTCGGTGACGACAAGAAGGGGGAGGAAAGCGGCGAGCTGATCGACTTCTCTGCGCAGGAGTCGCTCGGGCCCTGCCCCAAATGCGCCGGCGCCGTATTCGAGCACGGCAAGAACTATGTGTGTGAAAAGTCAGTGCCTACACTCTCGCAACCGACGCCCGATTGCGACTTCAAGACCGGGCAGCTCATCTTGCAGCAGCCGGTGACGCGCGAGCAGATGGGGAAGTTGCTCGGCACCGGCAAGACCGACCTGCTCGACAAGTTTGTGTCGATGCGCACCCGGCGCGCCTTCAAGGCCATGCTGAGCTGGGACGCCGAAGCCGGCAAGGTCGGCTTCACCTTTGCCCCATCCAAGTTCCCGCCGCGAAAACCCTCGGCCGCCGCTGCCGCCGCGGCCTTGGCAGGGGCCGCCGCAGGGCCTGCGGCGCGCAAAACCACCGCCGGCAAGCCGTCGGCCAGGGTGACGGCAAAAAAGGCGCCTGCTGGCAAAGTGGCCGCCCGGAAAGCGCCGGCCCAAGCCGCCAAGGCCGCACCGAAGGCGGCCAGGGTCGGAACCCTGCGGCCAAGCCTGGCGCTGGCGGCAGTCATCGGTGAAGGCCTGGTGGCGCGCACGGAGGTGGTGAAGAAGATCTGGGACTACATCAAGGCCAATGGCCTGCAGGACGCCGCCAACAAGCGCGCCATCAACTCCGACGAGAAATTGCTGGCGGTGTTTGGCAAGCCGCAGGTCACGATGTTCGAGCTGGCCGGGCTGATCGGCAAGCACCTGGACTGACCGCCCCTGCGCTCGGCAGCGCGGCGAGGGCGGCTACTGCAACCGGACCACCTCCCATCCGCGCTCCGCGGCCAGCTGGCCCAGCCTCGGGTCCGGGTTTACCGCAACCGGCCGGTGAACGGCTTCAAGCAGCGGCAGGTCGTTCACCGAGTCGCTGTAACCGGTACTGGTGAAGCGATCCAGCGTCTGGCCGCGATCGGCCAGCCAGGCGTGCAAGCGCAGCACCTTGCC
>CAISIP010000231.1 GCA_903885415.1 uncultured beta proteobacterium | reverse complement strand
GGTGCACCATGGCGCGCTGGGCTCCTTCGCGACGGTCTACCTGCCGCAGGATGTGGACCCCGCCGCGGCCTGCGCGCGGCTGCAGGCGCTTGCGGGCATGGAGCTGGTGCTCACGCGCGCGCAGGCCGCCGAGCGCTTCGAACTGCCAGCCGACCGCATCGGCGACCTGGTTGCGGTGTCTGGTCGGTTCACCGTGATCGGCACCTCGGCGGCACGCCACGACCTGTCGGCCCTGGAGGTGCCGCTGCGATCGCACGGCGGCATCAGCGAGCAGCGGGTTCCACTGATTCTCAACCGGGCGTTGCCCGGGCTCGACCGCCAGCGCAGGCTGCGCAACTTCGACGCCTTCGATCTCGCGCTGAACCACGCGCAGTAAGCACCACCCATCAGAAAAGGGCAGACCATGATCGAACAATTCATCCTCGACAACCAGCTCAACGCGATGCGTCTGGGCGGGCGCAAAGTCGGCGCCGAACGGGGCAGCGAGCGCAGTATCGCCGTGTTCAACCCCTACAGCGGCAAGCAGATCGGCAGCGTCCCCAAGGCCACACTTGCCGAAGTGCGCGCAACCTTCGCCAGCGCCGCCGCCTTCAGGCCCAGCCTCACCCGGTTCGAACGCGCTGCGATCCTGAACCGCGCCGCCGCCATCAGCGCGCGCCGGGTCGACGAAGTGGCTGCCCTGATCAGCGCCGAAGCCGGCCTGTGCATGAAAGACGCGGTGTACGAGGCCGGGCGCGTCAGCGACGTGATGCTGTTCGGCGCCAACGAGGTGCTCAAGGACGACGGCCAGATCTTCAGCTGCGACCTGACACACCACGGCAAAAAACGCCGCGTCTACACCCAGCGCGCGCCGTTGCTGGGCGTGATATCGGCCATCACGCCCTTCAACCATCCGGCTAACCAGGTCGCGCACAAGGTGGTTCCCAGCATCGTCACCAACAACCGCATGGTGCTCAAGCCTTCCGAGAAGGTTCCTTTCTCGGCGATCCTGTTTGCCGACATCCTGTACGAGGCCGGTCTGCCGCCCGACATGCTCAGCGTGATCACCGGCGACCCGCGCGAGATCGCCGACGAACTCATCACCAACGAGCATGTGGACATGGTCAGCTTCACTGGCGGCGTCGCCATCGGCAAGTACATCGCCGCCAAGGCGGGCTACCGCCGCATCGTCCTCGAACTCGGCGGCAACGACCCCCTGATCGTGATGGAAGACGCCGACATCGACGAGGCCTCTACGCTCGCAGTCGCCGGGTCGTACAAGAACTCGGGCCAGCGCTGCACCGCCGTCAAACGCATGCTGGTGCACGAAGCGGTGGCCGAGCGCTTCGTCGAGCAAGTCGTCGCCAAGACGCGTGCCTGGAGCTTCGGCGACCCGGCCGACAAGAAGCTGGACATGGGGACCGTGATCGACGAGCCGGCGGCGAAATTGTTCGAGTCGCGCGTCAACCAGGCCGTGGCGCAGGGTGCGAAGCTGCTGGTGGGTAACCAACGCAGCGGCGCGCTTTATGCGCCAACGGTGGTCGACCATGTGCGGCCCGACATGGAACTGGTGATGCAGGAGACCTTCGGGCCGGTGTCGCCCATCATCCGTTTTGGCAGCATCGACGAGGCGATCCGCATCTCCAACGGCACCGCCTATGGCCTGTCCAGCGGCGTGTGCACCAACCGGCTCGACTACATCACCCGCTTTGTCAACGAGCTCGACGTGGGCTCGGTCAACGTGCGCGAAGTCCCCGGCTACCGGCTCGAACTGACGCCCTTCGGCGGCATCAAGGACTCGGGCCTGGGCTACAAAGAGGGTGTGCAGGAAGCGATCAAGAGCTTTACCAATATCAAGACCTATTCGCTGCCATGGGCCTGAGACGGTGAACGCCCGCGGCAACCGCACGATGGGGTCGGCGCGATGGCCCTGAGCGGGCCGGTCATCGCTGCGGTGCTGGTCGGCGCGCTGCTGCACGCACTTTGGAACGCGCTGGTCAAGTCCAGCGACGACAAGGCGATGGACACGGCGCTGATCCATTTGCTCGGCTCGATGGTGGCGATTCCCCTGGTGCTATGGCTGGGCTGGCCGCGGGCCGATGCCTGGCCATTCATCGCGGTGTCGCTGCTGGTGCATGTGGGCTATTACACGACGCTCGCAGGCGCTTACCGGCACGGCGACCTCGGGCTGACCTACCCGCTGATGCGCGGCACCGCACCGCTGCTGGTCGCCCTGTCGGCCACCTTCACGCTGGGCGAAACGCTCTCGCCGCTGGCGTGGGCCGGTGTGCTCGGCATCAGCGCCGGCGTGCTGGCGCTGGGACTGAGCCCACAGGCACGCATGGCACCCCAGGCGATCCGCTTCGCGCTCGTCAACGCCGTCATCATCGCGATCTACACCGTCATCGACGCGCTGGGCGTTCGCGCTTCGGGCGACGCGCTGCAGTACGTCGCCACGCTGTTCCTGCTCGACGGCTGGCCCTTCGCCCTGATCGTCTTTGCAGGCCGCCGTGCGACGGTGCTGGCCTACGCGCGGCGGCGCTGGCCACTCGCGCTGCTGGGCGCAATCGCCTCCATGGGATCGTACGGCGTCGCGCTGTGGGCGATGACGCAGGCGCCGGTGGCCACAGTCGCCGCGCTGCGCGAGACCTCGGTGCTGTTCGCCGTCGTGCTGGGAGTCTGGTTCCTGAAAGAGCGCCTGAACACCCGGCGCGTCGTCGGCGCCTGCGCCATCGCCGCCGGTGTGATGGCGCTGCGAATGGGCTAGGGCAGCGCGGCTCCCTCGGCCGTCCCGCCCGCGCCTGGGTCGCGACAGACCGGGGGCCGACCCGGCCCTCAGGGCTTCACGAACCGCAGGACGAATTCGTCTTTGGGTTGCGGCGGGTTGGGCGTGTTGCGGTCGCGCGGGTCCGCCGGATTGCGCAGGAACTGCGCTGCGCCGGCAAGCTTGAACCCAGCCTGCTCCACTTCGGCGCGCAGGAAGGCCTCTTCGATGCGGTGCAAAGTTCCCGACTCGGAGATGCCGGTTCCAGGCCTTCCTGCATGGTCGGCAATCACATAAGCCCCGCCGGGCTTGAGCGCCAGGAAGAGGGCCCGGTTCATCTGCGCGCGGTCTACGCCCATGTGGCCGAGGTCGTGGTAGTTGAACATCAGCGTGACCAGATCCAGTCCGTTGGACGCCAGCGCTGCAGGCACCGGCGCTTCGAAGGGCTGCACCAGCGCAACGATATGGCCGAACTTCGCCGCCCTGGCCGCCAGATTGACCGGCGCCGGGCGCGCAGCCCCGCTGGCCGGCGCGGCGGCACCGGTGGCATTGCCCTCGGGCGCCGCCGGCGGCGTGCGCAGCACGCGCGGCGCGCTTTGCCCGTACACCCGCCCGGTCGGACCCGTAGCGCGCGCCAGCAGTTCGGTCGTGTAGCCGCCGCCGGCACTCACGTCGAGCACCACCATGCCGGGGCGGATGCCGATGAAAGCGAGCATCTGCGCCGGCGCGCGGCGCAGATCGTTAACACGGTCGGCCGCAAATCGGTCCGGGCTGGCGATGATGTCGGCAATCCGCTCGGCGGAAAGGACCGGGGGCGCCGAGTCGCCGGGCGATAGACCCGCACAAGCGCCAAGCCCCAGCCCGACGCTCGTCAGCAGCGCCATGGCTGGCCGGCGCCCGACATACAGAGAGAAGTTTTCCATGGTCCATCCTGGTTGGTTCATCCGGATTTTGCCTCTATCGTCGCGCGCCATAGCGCCGATCGGAACAAGGTGGCCCACCCACTGGCGCTGCGGCTAGGATAAGCTGGCGACACGGCGCCCCGATTTCCCACGGGCGCCATTGAAGGAGTGCCTAGATGGGCCTACCCACACACGCAGAAATTGTCATCGTCGGCGGCGGCATCGCGGGCTGCTCGAGCGCTTACCACCTGGCCAAGCTCGGCAAGACGGATGTGCTGCTGCTCGAGCAGGGCAAGCTCACCAGCGGAACCACCTGGCATGCGGCGGGTCTGGTCGGGCAGATGCGGCCCAACCGCAACATGACGGCGATGAGCCGCTACGGTATCGGCCTGTACGCGTCGCTCGAAGCCGAAACCGGGCTGGCGACGGGTTGGAAACAGTGCGGCAGCGTGAATGTAGCCAGTACGCCCGAACGCATGCAAGTGCTGCGCAAGCAGGCGGCAATGGCCGCGAGCTTCGGTGTCGAGTGCCATCTGATTTCCGCGCGCGAGGCCGGCGAGCGCTACCCCATCATGCGCACCGACGATCTGCACGGCGGCATCTGGCTGCCCGGAGACGGAAAGGCCAATCCGACGGACCTGTGCATGTCGCTGGCCAAGGGCGCGCGCAACCGCGGCGTACAGGTGCACGAGGGCATCGAGGTCACCGGCGTGATCGTCGAGCGCGGCAGGGTCGCGGGCGTTCGCACCCACCAGGGCGATGTGCGCTGCGACATGCTGCTCAATTGCGCGGGGCAGTGGGCGCGCCAGTTCGGCCGCCTGGCGGGCGTCAATGTGCCGCTGTATTCAGCCGAGCACTTCTACATCGTCACCGGCAAGATCGATGGCGTTCATCCGATGCTGCCGGTGATGCGCGACCCCGACGGCTTTCTCTACTACAAGGAAGAGGTGGGCGGCCTGGTGATGGGCGGCTTCGAGCCGGTCGCCAAGCCCTGGAAAGTCGACCCGATACCCGCCTCCTTCGAGTTCCAGTTGCTCGACGAAGACTGGGAGCAGTTCGAGCCGCTGATGAAGAACGCGATCCACCGCACACCGTGCCTGGAAAGCGCCGAGATCAAGATGCTGCTCAACGGCCCGGAAAGTTTCACGCCCGACGGCATTTTCATCCTCGGCGAAGCGCCCGAGCTGCGCAACTATTTTGTCTGCGCCGGCTTCAACTCGTCGGGCATCGCAAATTCCGGCGGCGCGGGGCGTCTGATCGCCGAATGGATGGTGTCGGGCGAGCCAAGCTCGGACCTGTGGGACGTCGACATCCGGCGCTTCGGCCCTTTCACCGGCAACCGGAAGGCGCTATTCGAGCGCACGGCCGAAACGCTGGGCCTGCACTACGCGATGCGCTGGCCGCGCCAGGAGCTGGAAACCGCGCGGCCACTGCGCACCTCGCCGCTGTACGACGCGCTGTGCGCCAAAGGCGCCGAGTTCGGCAGCAAGAACGGGTGGGAACGCGCCAACTATTTCCGCGACCGCACGGCGCAGCGGCCGGCCCACACGCTGGGCGTGCCCGGCTGGCTACCCTGGATGGTCAACGAGCAGCGCGCGACGCGCGACGCGGTCGCGCTGTACGACCAGAGCTCTTTTTCCAAGCTGCTGCTGCATGGGCGCGACGCGCTCGCGGTGCTGCAGCGCCTGTGCGCCAACGAAATGGACGTCCCCGTTAACCGCATGGTCTATACGCCGATGCTCAACGCGCGCGGCGGCTTCGAGAGCGACGTCACGGTGATCCGCCAGACTCCCGACCGGTCCGGCGAGCGCTACCTGATCCTCACCGGTTCGGGGCAGGCGGTGCGCGATTTCGACTGGATTGCACGGCACATCGGCGACGGCGAACACGCGGTGCTCAACGATATTTCGCCGATGTACAGCGTGCTGTCGCTGATGGGGCCGGCGTCGCGCGCGCTGCTCGCACGCGTGAGCCCGGAGGACCTTTCGCCCGAGTCGCTGGGATTTTCCTGGACCCGGGTCATTGACCTGGGCTTCGCACGGGTGCGCGCCGCGCGCATGAGCTATGTGGGCGGGCCCGGCTTCGAGCTGATCGTTCCGGTGGAGATGGCACGCCATGTCTACGGCGCGCTGACGGACGCGGGCGCCGGACTGGGCCTGCGTGACGCCGGCTACTACGCGCTCGACGCGCTGCGCATCGAAGCCGGACGGCGCGCCTGGGGCGCCGAGCTCGGCCCCGATGAAAACCCGCTCGAGGCCGGCATGATGGCTTCGGTACGCATGGACAAGGCCAGCGGATTCATCGGCCGCGACGCATTGCGCGAGCTGCAGGGAAAACCGCTGCGCAAGAAACTGGTCACGCTGGTGCTCGAGGCGGCCGATGCCTGGGTCTGGGGCGGCGAAGCGATCGTCGTCGCCGGAAAAACCGTGGGCGAAATCAGCAGCGCCGGCTGGAGCCCGAGAGCCGGCGCCTGCGTTGCGCTGGGCTATGTGCGCGGCGACGCTGCACATGAACCGCACAGCGCGACGCCGGCGCAGATCGAACTGTGGGGCCAGCGGGTGGACGTGCGGCTGTACGACCAATGGCCCCCAAAGGCCTGAACCCGCACACGCGCAACGGGGTGCACCACCATCACGCAGGCTTTGTCCCGATTTTCGGATCGGATGCTGCGGCCGCTTCGTGGCGGTCAATGACCTGGCGGGCGCGCTCGATCACCGGCAGGTCCACCATCTGTCCATCGAGCCGCTGGGCGCCGCTGCCGGCTGACGCCAATGCCAGCACCCGCCGCGCCCACCCGAGCTGCGCCGCCTCGGGCGCGAAGCCCAGATGGGCGGGTGCACTCTGGGCGGGGTGAATGCACAGCTTGGCGCCAAAACCCGCTTGCGCGGCGCGGCGCACGTCGTCGGTCACGGCCTGCGCATCGTCCAGCGCAAAGGTCACCCCATCCACCGGCGCAGGCAGCCCCGCGCTGGCGGCGTGCAGGAGCATTTGCATGCGCGCCGGATATAAGATGTCCCAGGCATCCGCGCAGCCCATGTCGCGGGCAAGATCGGCAGACCCGAAAGCCAGCCGCTGCAGTTGCGGGTGCGAGCACAGATCGCCGAGTTGCAGGATGCCACGCGCCGATTCGACCAGGGCCATGATGGGCAGTGCGACCTTGGATGCAAGCATGTCGAGGTCTGCACTGGACTCGCTCTTGGACAGCATCACACCGGCCAGGCATGGCCCATGTTTCTTCAGCAGCGCAAGGTCGTCGTTGAACCAGGCTGTGGATACCGCATTGATGCGGACCCAGACCGGCTGCAGCCGCGCTGCGCCACCAGCCGAAAGAAAGACATCCAGGGCCTCGCGCGCGGCGCCCTTCTGGCTGGCGTCGACTGCGTCCTCCAGGTCCGCGATGACAGCATGCGCTCCAGCGGCGAAAGCCTTGGCAATGCGTTCGGGCCGGGTCGCTGGCACAAAGAGGTAGCTCAGCGCCGTCATCGCGCAGACCCTTGCAAGGTGACCCGGCCGTCTAAAGCGACCTGACCGAGGTTGTCGGTGGACCAGAGCGGTATCGCGGTGTCGCCCAGCCCCTGCGTCGGTGCAGCATGCAGGTGAAAGCCGCTGAGATCAAAAGTGGGCCGGAGCGCTTTGAATTCAAAACTGCGGACGAAGCGGCCCGGCGCCACCCGAGTCTCGATCAGGTTCAGCAGCAAGGTGGCTATCAGCGGACCATGTACCACCCGCCCCGGGTAGCCCTCCACCGTGCGGCAATAGTCGGCGTCGTAGTGGATGCGGTGGCCGTTGAAGGTGGCCGCCGAGTAGCGGTACAGCATGACCGGATCAACGACCACCGCCTGCAGATATTGGCCCTCGCGCTCGAAGGCATGGCGGCCGGCTCGGACCTGAGCACCCAGCTCAGCCAGCGCCGCGCTATCGGCCGGACTCGGCGGGCCGCGATAGACGATATCTTGCTCTTCCTCGAGAATGGATCCATCGCCGTCACGGTAGCTGTGCGCCACGGTGACAAAAACCATCTCTCCGGTGCGTCCGGTCTTGCGGCTAATGCGCAGGATCTCGGAGGTCCTCTCGACGACCGTTCCCACAGCAAAGGGGCGCTGCCAAACGAGCCGGCTGCCGGCCCACATGCGGCGTTCCAGCGCCACCGGTGGCAAGAAGTCGCCGCGCATCGGATGGCCGTCGGGCCCGAGTCCGGACTGCAGCGCCACCGGGTTAAAGAAGAGCCAGTGCCAGCCAGCAGGCAAGGGCCGGCTGTCAGGCCGCTGCAGACGCTGCGCATCGTTGAGCGTCGCCGCCATCTGCCGTACCTGCACCGGGCTGATCGTGTCGACGACGGTTTGGCGCTTGCCGACCCACGGGCTAAGATCCTGATCGGCGGCGTCCATGGCTTGGGCTCAGTACGACCGCGGCATGCCCAGCACATGCTCGCCCAGATACGACAGGATCATGTTGGTCGAAATCGGCGCGACCTGGTACAAGCGGGTTTCACGAAACTTGCGCTCGATGTCGTACTCGGAAGCGAAGCCGAAACCGCCATGGGTCTGCAAGCACACATTGGCAGCCTCCCACGAGGCGTCGGCTGCCAGCAGCTTGGACATATTCGCTTCGGCACCGCAGTGGATGCCGGCGTCGAAAAGCTCGCAGGCCCGGTAGCGCATCAGGCTGGCGGCCTCGACGTTGACGAAGGCGCGGGCAATCGGGAACTGGATCCCTTGGTTCTGGCCGATCGGACGGTCAAATACCACCCGCTGCTTCGCGTAGGCGCTGGCCTTTTCTGTGAACCAGTAGCCGTCGCCAATGCACTCGGCAGCAATCAGAATGCGTTCCGCATTGAGCCCGTCCAGGATGTATTTCAGGCCCCTTCCTTCTTCGCCAATCCGGTTTTCGACCGGAACCTCCAGGTTGTCGATAAAAATCTCATTGGTCTCGTGGTTGACCATGTTGCGGATAGGCCGAACGGTGATGGTCTTGCCAACCGCTTCGCGCAGGTCGACCAGGAACACCGACAGGCCCTCGCTTTTCTTCTTCACTTCCGCCAGCGGCGTGGTGCGCGCCAGCAGCAGCATGTAGTCCGAATGCTGCAGCCGCGAGGTCCACACCTTCTGCCCGTTAATCCGGTAGCGGTCGCCCTTGCGAACGGCGGTGGTCTTGAGCTTGGTGGTGTCGCTGCCGGTACTCGGTTCGGTCACTGCCATCGACTGCATTCGGATCTCGCCGCGGGCAATGCGCGGCAGCAGGTCCTGCTTCTGCTGATCGGTGCCGTGGCGGACGATGCAACCCATCACATACATCTGGCCATGGCAGGCGCCCGAGTTGCCGCCGGCGCGGTTGATCTCCTCCATCACCACGCTCGCCTGGGTCAGCGACAGACCCGCGCCACCATACTCCTCGGGTATCAGACCGGCGAGCCAGCCGGCCTGCGTCAGCGCGGTGACAAATTTCTCGGGGAATGCGCGGGCTTCATCGACCTCCTGCCAGTAGCGGGAGTCAAAGGCGCTCACCACCTGTCGCACGCCCTCGCGCAACTCTGGGAAACTGTGATTGTTCATGCGCTTAGCTACCCGTTGTGGCGAACATTTGACCGCCATCGACATTGATCACGCTGCCGCTGAGGTAGCCACAAAGAGGCGACGCGCAGAAGACCGCGAGTTGCGCCATCTCGGCGGGTTCGGCCAGCCGCCCAAGCGGAAACTTGCCGGTCAGCTCGGCCCAGCGGCTCGCGTCACCCAGGCGGCTGATTGCCTGTTGTTCGAGCATGCCCTGCATGCGGTCGCTGCGGGTGGGAGATGGGTTGATGCCGAAGACGCGGACACCGTGCTTCATGCTGTCGCCGCCCACCGCGCAGGTGAAAGCCATGAGAGCCGCATTGCCGGTTGCGCCGCAAATGTAGTCCGCGCGGGGAGCCGCGCCGGCCATGCCGATGATGTTGCAGATGACGCCTTGGCGTCGGGCCTGCATCATCGGCAGATAGGCGCGGATCAGGTTGATGTAGCCAAAGACCTTGAGCTCCCAGGCATCTCGCCAGCGCGCTTCGCTCACTTCCTGCAGATTGCCGCCGGGGATGGCGCCCGCATTGTTGACAAGGATGTCGATGTCCGGGACCAAGCCCCTTAACTCGTCGGCCGAACCCGAGCGCGACAGGTCCACCAGCAGCGCCTGTGGCTTGGCCAGTCCGGCCTGTACAAAGGCCTGCTCGGCCTTCTCCAGATTGCCGCGGTCGCGGGCCACCAGAACAGGGCGGGCTCCTTCGCGGGCAAAGGCCAATGCAATCGTCAGGCCAATCCCGCGTGAGCTGCCGGTGATGAGAACCTGCTTGTCCTTCAGTTGTAGATCCATGGCTTTCTATTTCGATGGGGTGATTTCAAGGGGAAGGCGGCGGCACCTGGTCTGCGTACCAAGACGCCATGGATGATCCTGTCATGAAGCAGACATTGGGGGTCTGCATCAGCAGATCGAGCATTCGCTCAAGGCTTTCGAAGCGGTGCGGAACGCCGATCAGGTGCGGGTGCAGGCCAATCGCTAGCGCCCGCGGCTGGATCTTCGCCTCCCGCTCGAATAGGCGCAAGGTATTTTCGAGCCGCTGGTACATTTCGTTGGAGCTGTGTTTTTCGACGGCAAAAATGATCGAGTCATTGATCTCCAGGTTGTAGGGCAGCGAGAGCAAGGGCCCGTGACGGGTCTGCATCCAGCGCGGCACGTCATCTACAACCCAGTCAAAAACATATTCGACCCCCTGGCGTTTGAGGATATCGGGCGTATCGTGCGACTCGCGCAAACCCGGGCTGAGCCACCCTCTGGGCCGCCTGCCAGTAAAAGACTCGATCATCGCCAGGCTGGTGGCTATAAGCGCCTCTTCACCTTCAGCCTGGTTGAGCGCCTTCTGGTGAACCCCATGTCCGATGAATTCCCATCCCGCCGCGTGCATGGCCTGCGCGGCGCTTGGGTAGGCCTGTATCACGCCTGCATTGAAACTGGTGGACGCGGGCAGGCCGCGCGACGAAATGGCGTCGAGAATGCGCGGCAAACCGGCGCGCATGCCATAGTCAGCCCAGCTGAAGTTGGGCACATCGGGCACGGTTTCCTTCCCATGCGGCGGCGTTATGATGGTGCGGGGCATCGCCGCGTCGAACACCCAGTGCTCCACATTGACGACTAGGTGAACCATGATGGCGCCGTCAACATGCGGCCGCAGAAGCGGGCCATCGTTGGAAAAATGGTAGGGTATGCGCGGGTTAGCCATATGATGACGACCTAGGTGGGACAACCGGAAATGATAAGGCGTTAAAGGATCTCCCCAAGCGGCATGTGCGGCAGCAGCGGTGCCGCCGGGACGGCGCGCGGTGCCAAGGCGAACTTAAGCGGAAAGATCTTGATTTGGTGTTGATTTCTTTATAGGAGTACTTTTATGGCTTTGTTTCGTTTCGCAACCGCAGCGCTGATGGGGCTAGCGGTCGCCGCCTCTGCACTGGCGATCATGCCAATGCCCAGTCCGATGCCTGGCAAGGAAGTCATCACCATTGGGTATGTGAAGGTGGGCCAGGTGTCGCCTTTGCATCTGGTGGAGGAGGAACTCAAGAAGATGAACATTGAAGTCAAGCGCGCCGAGTTTGTCCGTTATGCCGACGCCCGCACCGCCTTGATTTCAAACTCGGTAGATGTCTCGGTGATCGGCCCTGCGGACCTAGCGATCGCAGCCAGCCAGGGGTCGAAGAACATCATCGGTTTGAGTGGCGTGGCCACATCGCCCAAGTACCTGGTGGTGCGAAAGGGCGTGACGATCAACACCTGGGACGACATCAAGGGCAAGAAAATCGCTGTCGCGCCCGGCTCGGCGGTCTGGTTCGCCTGGGCCATGACGCTGGTTGAAAACAATATTCCTTACAACTCTTTCCAGGCGATCAACATCCAAGGTGGCGGCACCGCGTTTGTGCAGGCGCTCAAGCGCGGCGATATCGACGCGATGCTCAGCTGGGAGCCGTTTGAATCCCAGGTCGTCGCCGACGGGGACGCCTACTTCGCGACCAAACTGGCCGACTACAGCAAGTCCAAAGCCGTCGGCGCGGAGCTCGGCCTGCTTGCCGCATCGGGCGAGTCCTATGCCAAGCGCCGCGAGGTCATCAAGCGCTTCATGTGGGCCTACCTCAACGCGGAGGCCAAACTGGCTGCCGACAGCAACGCGTTCATCAACGCCTACTCGCAGTACACCGGCTTGCCACTGGAAATCACCCGCGAATCGCACAAGCTGATTAAGCTCGGCGGCATCCTGGACCGCGACCAAGTCGCCCGCCTGGCCGACGCCTCGTTCAAACAGGGCGTCATCAAGACCGACGTGACCCGCCAATCTGCCGAGCTCTTCGACGACAGCTTGGCCCGGGAAATCCGCGGCCGCTGATCAGGTCGCGCCCCTAAAAAGACCGGCCCGCGCGGGGTCGGTCCTTCTTTGTACCCCGGCGGCTCAGCCGGGACCCGCCGGCAAGTGGCCGCGGATCTTGTGCAGGATCGACAGCTTCATGGCATTGAAAGCAGGCGTCGCCGTCACCTCAATCGTACGTGGCCGCGGCAGCTTGACTTCCAGCATCGACTCAATCCGGCCTGGCCGTGCCGACATGACATACACCTTGTCGGCCAGAAACAGCGCCTCGTCGATATCGTGGGTCACAAAAATAATGGTCGGCTTGAGCCGATCCCAGACCGACAACAGCAGCTCCTGCATCGACAGACGGGTTTGCGCGTCGAGCGCACCAAAGGGCTCGTCCATGAGCAATATCTTCGAGCCCAGCGTCAGCACGCGGGCAATGCCAACCCGCTGGCGCATGCCACCCGACAGCTGAATCGGCAAATGGTCCTTGAAATCGCCCAAGCCCATGATGCCTAGCATCTCGAGGGCATGGTCTTCGTAGTCGGCCGGACTTAAGCCCTGCGCCTTAGGTCCGAAGATGATATTTTCCCAAACCGTCAGCCACGGGAAAAGGGCGGCCTCCTGAAACACCACGCCGCGGTCGGGGCCCGGTGCCTCGTTGAATTTTCCGCCCACGGTGAGCGTTCCGGAACTGATCTTTTCAAAACTCGCCACGGCGTTGAGCAGCGTCGACTTGCCGCAACCCGAAGGGCCAAGCAGGGCCACGAACTCGCCAGGTGCGATGTCGAGTTGGACATTCTCAAGCGCCCGCACCGGAGGGTTGCCCGGGTAGGTCTTGAACAGCCGGTCGATATGGATATGAGACATCGGTCCGCTCGGTTCAATGGTTTTGCATCAGGCGCCAGGTCAATACCCGTCGCTCAACCCAGATGATCAAACGGTCGCTCAGGAATCCCATCAGACCGATAGAGGCCATATCGGCAAAGACGATATCCATCCGTCCAATGTAATAAGCATCCCACAGCACATAGCCAAGACCCGATTTGACGGCGACCATTTCGGCGGCGACCACGGCGGTCCACGCGATGCCGAGTCCCAGCCGCATTCCTGTAAAGATATTGGGCAAGGCCGCTGGCAGGATCACGCGGCGCAGCAAAACCCAGGGGCCAGCGCCCATCATCCTGGCAGCACGGACCAAATTTTTGTCGACGTCACGCGCGCCCTGCGTGGCATTGACCACGATGGCAAAAAAACCACCCAGAAAGATCAGCGATATGGAGCCCATGTTGGTGATGCCAAAGGCGGCTATCGAAAAGGGCAGCCAGGCGGTGATCGGGATCGGACGGAAGATCTGCACCATCGGGTCAACCATGATGGCGCTCAGGCGGCTCCACCCGATCATCAACCCCAGCGGAATGGCAACCACCATGGCCATCAGAAAGCCCACGGCGACCCGGCTCGCCGAATACTCCACGTTGGCCAGCCAGGTTCCCTGGTAGGCGTCCAAGCCCATGCCGCCCACCCCGAAAATCCACTCGTGCCATGCGCTTAGCACCAGCCAGGGGCTGGGCAGCATCGCCTGCATTCCGGGTCGACTCCCAACTATCTGCCAGACTGCCAGCATCACGACGGGCACCACGGCACTCAGAACATGGCGCTGGTTCATCGGCATCTCCTGCTTTCCGGCAATTCAAGATGGCTCATCGCGCTTTCCTCGTCATTCAATAGGTAACGGTGTCGAAATTCGCCGGCAAGATGATCTCGACCATCTCGCAGTTGTGCGAGTAGTCCAGCACCGTGTGCCGGATCCCATGCGGCTGAATCCAGCAAGAGCCCGCTTCCATCCTGATCTTGCCCTGGCCTTCATACTCGCCAACCATCCAGCCCTTGAGCATGTAGATCATCTGAAACTGAACGCCATGGTGGTGCAGCAACGAAACCACTTTCGGGTCGCAGGGGCCGATCAGGCGGATCACATGGGCCTGCACTGCGCCGCCGGTGGCCTTGTCCGTCGCAAGATCGCGATAGTGCGCATAGGAGCGCAGTCCCGGCTTGAACTCGGAACCCTTGCGATGGGTGACGACAAACTGTTGCGGCTTCCATTGAACGACCGGGGGCTTGCCCGGCTTGGCTTGCCTTGTCTTGACTGTTTTGCGGACGGGGCCAGTTGCAGTCTCTTTTGCAATGATCCTGCCCGGCGCTTTTTCAGCGCCCTTGAGCGGACGCCTTCCGGCAATCCGGGCTGGCGCTGCAACGGGCGGCCTGGCTTTGGCGGCTTTCACGGCCGGGCCCTTGACGATCTTCTTGGATGTAGCCATCGTGTTTTTCTCCAAACAGGGGCGGGATTGGAAGGCGAATCTCAGAAGGCGCCCTGCGGGCGCAACTCAATCAGATCGGGGCAGCAGTTCGGGTTAGCCTGCAGCGCATAGACCACCGCGTCGGCCACTTCCTGCGCGGTTAGCGGCTTGAACTTGCGGTTGGCCACCGAGGCCAGCACATCGGGGTGATCGCTGCCGACTCGAATGTCGGTGTCGACCATTCCAGGCGCCACTTCGGTAACCTTGATGCCGAAGCCCTGCAGTTCCAGACGCAAGGCGCGCGCCAGCGCCGACAGCGCATGCTTGGTCGCGCAATACACAGAAGCCAGCCGGTAGACCTCCCGGGCCGCGATCGACGACATGAAGACGATATGACCACGCTTGTTCGCGACCATGGCCCGCGCGATAGTTTGGGTGATCTTGAGGGCGGCCAAAACATTGGTTTGAAACATCCAGGCGCAGTCTTCCGGTGAAAGGTCCAGGATGGGCGCGTAACGCAGCACACCGGCGTTGTTGACAAACACGTCGACCTCGGGTGCCAGCGCCTGCACCCTTTGCAAATAAGCGTCGTCATTCAAATCGCCCGCGAGAATGCGCACCATGCCGGCGGGCAACGCATCCCTCAAAGCCTCCAACGCGTCTTCACGTCGGCCCAGCGCGATGATGCGCGCGCCCTGCTGCGCCAGCGTGATAGCGGTAGCGCGTCCGATACCGGCCGATGCGCCGCTAATCAGGATTATTTTTCCGTTCAGCGATTGGGTCATGGGAGTCCTTCCTTGTGGAGTTTGACAATCAGCGCCCCTGAAAGCGGGGGCTGCGCTTTTGCGCAAAGGCCTGCCGGCCTTCGGCATAGTCTTCGCTAACGAAGCAGGCGTTCACCGCCGCGTCGATCGCCTCGAAGTCAGGCGGCGGCCCGGCGTGTCGCGCACCGATCATGGCCCGCTTGCCGGCGCGAATGGTCAACGGCGCATTTTCGGCTATTTGCTGTGCCAGAGCCTGGCAGTATGCAAAGACATCGTCGTGAACCGACAACACCAATCCCATCTGCTGCGCTGCGCTAGCGCCATACACCCTGGCGCTGTAAAAGGCTTCGGCGGCGGCCATCTGGCCCAGACTGTCGACCAGGCTCTTCATGCTGCGGTAGGCATAGCCCAGCCCGAGCCGGGCCGCCGGCATGCGGAATCTAGCGCTCGGGCTTGCGTAGCGCAAGTCGCAGGCCAGCGCCAAGCCCAATCCGCCACCGTAGCAAATGCCGCTGACTGCGGCGATCACCGGCAGCGGGAACTGCGCCAGGGCGGTTTGCGCCGCATCGACCGCGCTGTCGTAATCGGCAACGCCCTGCGCGCTGCTGCGCTGGCTTGCAAATTCCGATATGTCAGCACCGGAGACAAAGGCGCGATCGCCGTGCCCGCGTAGAACCAGCACGCGCAAGTCGCGCTCGGTCTGCAACCGCGACAGGGTATCTGCCAGTTGCCGCCACATCGCCAGCGACATGGCATTCATCCGCTCCTCGTTGGACAGAACGACCGTAGCCACATGTGCTTCGATGGTGTGGATCACTTCGGCCACGATCAGACCACCGCATCGGCACGAAACTCCCTGACTTCTTCCAAGGAGTACCCCGCCTCCTGCAGCACTTCGTCGGTGTGCTCGCCCCACTGCGGGGCGGGCGCCACCAGCGTGGCCGGCGTGCGGTCAAGCGTTACCGGCTGGGTGATGTAGTGCATCTCTTTTCCGGAATGGGTCATCAACGAGCCGGTGACCCCCAGATGCCGAACCTGGGGGTCCTCAAACATCTGCGGCACAGTGTAGACCGGTCCGGCCGGAACGCCTGCCTGGTTGAGCGCGTCGACCCAATGGGCCATGGTCCCGCCGCTGAAGATCAGGTCCAGCTCGGCATTCAGGCGCTGACGGTTCTTCACCCGCAGCGGTTCGTCGGAAAAATCCGGATCGGCCAACCAGTCTGGCCGGTTGACCAGCCTGCAAAGCCTGGCCCAGTTGCCTTCGCCGGAGGCGCCCAGATTGAAGACCCCGTCGCTGCATTCGAACAGCCCCATCGGGCTGCAGGTGGGGTGGTCGTTACCGACCTGCACCGGCACGTCCTGGTCATTGAGGTAGCGCGCCGCCTGAAAGTCCATCATGGCAATTTGCGCATGCAGCAGCGACGCATGCACCCACTGGCCCCGGCCCGAGACCTCGCGCTCCAGCAGGGCCGTCAGAATGCCCAGCGCGGCATACAGCCCGGCGCTCATGTCAGCCACCGCCAAACCGGCGCGCACCGGCCCCGATTCGGCGTGGCCGGTGACGGACATGAGGCCGCCCATGCCCTGAACGATTTGGTCAAAGCCCGGCCGCGCGGCGTAAGGGCCGTCCTGCCCAAATCCGGAAATGCTGGCCAGGATGATGCGCGGGTTGACGGCTGCCAGTGACTGGTAGTCCACGCCCAGTTTCTTCTTGATATCCGGGCGCCAGTTCTCCACCACCACGTCGGCGGCCTGGACCAGCCGCATCAGGATGCCCAGCGCACCCGGCTTCTTCAGGTTCAGCGTCATCGACCGCTTGTTGCGGTTGATATTCTGGAAGTCACCGCCGTAGCGGTTAGCCGCGAAAAGGGCCTCGTTCGGATCGACGCCTTGCGGCGGCTCGATGCGAACCACATCTGCGCCGAAGTCGCTCAGCATGCGGACGCAGTTGGGGCCCGATCGGACGCGTGACAGGTCCAGCACGCGAAACCGGGCCAACGCTTGGGAAGCCTGAATTTTGGGCATGGGATCCTCAACCTTGTGTCTGGGAAAAATACCGGGTGGGACCCTCACCGCCAAAGCGGCAAAGCTCCGCCCTGGCGGCAAAGGCAAGCAATGTTTCTTCCGCACCGGGCCGGCCCATCAGTTGCACGCTGATAGGAAGGCCGCGTGCGTCCTTAGCGATGGGCATCACCAGGGACGGAAAGCCGAGGTAGTTCACAAAGCCCATCAGGCTGTGCAAGGCCAGCAGTTGGCGCAGGTCGAAGCCCGGGCCTCCCGCGGTCACCGTCGGCCAGTCGGGTATGGGTTGCGGCAGCGCTGGCATCATCAAAATATCGTGGCTTCTAAGGTGGGCCTCACAAAAGGCGCGGGCACGGGCGGGACGGTCGCGCAATGCCGCGTGGTACCAGTCCGGCTCCAGGACCAGGCCCGGCAATGCCACCGCCTGCACACTGTCAGACAGTGTGCAGCTGAGCAAACCGTCGCGGTGCGTGGTGGCAGCCTCACGGTACAACACGATCTCGGACAGCGCAGTCAAGAGGCGGTGTTCGGGCAGCGATGCACAACGGTCCTGGACGGCGCAGTCAGCGGCAAATGCGTCCAAGGCGGACTCGACCTGCGGGTGCAGAGCACCCTCGGGCAGCCAGGCCTTGATCTTGGGCTGCGCCAGCGGCGCACGACGCGGCGCCCCGCTCACCAGTGCCGCCAGCAGTTGCCCCGCGTCGGCGGCAGATCGCGCAAGCAGTCCCACCCCGTCCAGCGAAGGCGCTAGCGGAAACACACCCTGAACTGAAATCAGGCCGCTGGTGGTTTTTAGCCCGAACAGTCCGCAGGTGGCGGCCGGAATACGGACCGAACCTGCGGTATCGGTTCCCAAGGATCCGTAGACCATTTCGCTTGCCACAGCGACGGCGCTGCCACTGGAGGAGCCGCCAACGATTGCGTCCGGGTGCAGCGGGTTGTTGACTGGCGCAAAGCGTGGGTTATGACCCGTCGCGCCACAAGCAAATTCAGCCATGGTCAGGGCCGCGAGTTGGGTGGCGCCGGCCACCGCCAGGCGGTCGATCGCGGCAGCGGTCGCAACGCCAACCTCAGGGCGGCCGCGATCGTGCCCCAGGCCGGGCCGCCTGCCCTCGATATCGAAAATATCCTTGTGGGCCAAGCCAATACCGGCCAGCGGACCGGTGCCCGACGCAGTCGCCGCGGACGCAGTCGACAGTGCCTGGACCACACATGGCCAACTGCCGACGAGGCGATCAAGCCTTTCGCGTTGCGCCGCAATGGCCTCGCGCTTGGACAGCGCACCCGCTGCCAACAGGCGTTGCAGGCCAGTCAGGGTTGCCGGCAGTCCGCTCATACCGCCAGGCCCTGCAGGGCGCGCAAGAAGCCGCGCTGGTATCCATCCACGGTGTCGACGTCGGCGTCGCCAGTCCCGGCTGCCGGGCTGCTGGCGCAGGCCGCCATGGCGGCCGGCCGCAGACGTTCCCGCAACCTGACCAAGCGCAGCATCTCCGGGTCACGCGGTCCACATGCGCGCTGTGCCAGCGCGGCCCGCACGGTCGCCCGCGAGCCTTCTTCGGTCTCGACCGACCCTGCCGACGCTTCTTGGGAGCTGGTAACGGACATTCAATAGGATATGGAGCCAACCCGGATTGTCCATTAGGACCTACCCGACCAACCCTCAGGCTTGGCGGTCAGCGCCGCCAGCGAAAACTTTGATTCCGATCTGCCGCTCAGGCCGCGATGAAGCGGATCTCCGGCGCCGGCACCAACAGGGTCACTGGCGCGCCGACCGGCAGGGGCTGTTCGCCGCGTGCGTGTGACTGGTCCACCAGCACCAGCCCGCTGCCGACGCGCACCTGGTAGCGCAGAAACTCGCCCAGAAACTCCTGGCTTTGCACGACCCCGGCCAGGCGCATCTGCTCGTGCGCGGCCGGCGTGTCGCCGGCGCACAGGCGCACCGCGTGCGGTCGAAACGCGAGCTCACCATGCGGGTCGGGAGCGGTCAGCGAGGCCGGCAACGCCACCTCGCCGAGCGCTTGGGAATGGAACAGCAGGCCGGATCCGTCACGCGAAAACCGGCCTGCAAACAGGTTCACCGAGCCAACGAACTGCGCGACGAAACGGTTCAGCGGATGGTCGAACAGCTGCAGCGGCGTGCCGACCTGCTGGATGACGCCTTGGTCGAGCACCGCAATGCGGTCGCAGGTGGTCAGCGCCTCTTCCTGGTCGTGGGTGACGAACAGGGTCGTGATGTTGAGCCGGCGTTGCAGCTTCTTGAGCTGCTGGCGGGTCTGCAGCCGCAGCTTCGCGTCCAGATTGGACAGCGGTTCGTCGAGCAGCAGCAGTTGCGGCTCGATCGCCAGCGTGCGCGCGATCGCGACACGCTGCTGCTGGCCGCCTGAAAGCTGACCGGGGCGGCGCTGCTCCAGGCCGGCCAACTCGACGAGTTCCAGCACCTCGGCGACCCGTCGACGGATTTCCGCTGCGGGGAGCCGGCGCTCCTCGAGCCCAAAAGCGACGTTCTGCGCCACCGTCATATGCGGCCACAGCGCGTAGTTCTGAAACACCATGCCGACATTGCGCTTCCAGGGCGGCACGCCGCTCACGTCGCGGCCCGCGATCAGCACCCGGCCCGACTGGTTGCGGTTGAATCCAGCAATCAGCCGCAGCAGCGTCGATTTGCCCGAACCCGAAGGGCCGAGCAGCGCGAAGAATTCGCCCGGCGCGACCGCCAGGTTGATGTCACGCAGCACTTCGGTGGCACCAAAGCGCAGCGCGACATTCTCGATCCCGAGCGAAACCGGCGTCATGGCGGTGCTCCCTTCAAATCATGGGGCGCGTGAGCGGCCACCACCCGGTGCGACAACCAGGTGCCGACGCCGATCAGCAGCACCGCGATGACGCCCAGCGCAGCGCCGGGCCCACGGCCAGCGATCGACTGCATATAGAGGTAGATGCCATAGGACATCGGCGCCAGACTCTCCCGGCTGGTGAGCAGGATGGTCTCGGATATTTCGCCGGCAGCGGTGACGAAGCTGGTGACGAAGCCGGCCAGAATGCCGCCGGCCATTAGTGGAACGACGACCCGCCAGATGGTGCGCCAACGGCTCGCGCCCAGGTTGTGCGCCGCCTCTTCGAGCGAGGGGTGAATCTGCGCCAGCGCCGCCATGCACGCGCGCAGCGCGTAGGGCAGCCGACGGACGGCGTAAGCGATCACGAAGATCAGCCAGCTCGCCGTCAGCGGACCGATGAATGGCAGCTCGACGCCGCGAAAAGTGCGCAGATAACCGATGCCCAGCACCAGCCCGGGCATCGCCAGCGCCACCGTCACCATATGGTCGAGCAAGCGGCGCCCAGGCAGCTGCGTGCGCATCACCACGTAGGCGATCGCCGTTCCCAGCACGACGTCGAGCAACGCCGCCAATCCGCAGTACAGAAAAGTGTTCCAGACCATGGTCGAAGAGTCCTCGAACACGGTCGCGTAGTGCGCAAGCGTGAACTGCTCGGGCAGCACGGTAAAGCTCCAGACTTTCGACAGCGACAGCAGCAGGATGCCCAGATGCGGCGACAGCACCAGCAGCATCACGGCGACGATCCAGCCGTAGGCCACCAGCGACTGCGCCGGCGTCAGGCGGCGCTTGGGCGCGCTCACGCCGCCGCGCGACTGAATGGCGAAATCGCGCCGCTGGACAAACCACCAGGCGCCACCCATCGCCGCGATCGAGAACAGCACCAGGATCACGCAGATGACATAGCCGATCGGGTCTTCAAGCCCGATCGACGTCACGCGCAGATAGGCCTGCGGCGCGAGCATGTTGGTCACGTTGAGCACCAGCGGTGTTCCGAGGTCGTCAAACACCTTGATGAAGACCAGCGAGGCACCGGCGATATAACCGGGCAACGCCAGCGGAAAAACAACCCGGACAAACAGGCGCAGGCCGGAACTGCCGAGGTTCTGCGCCGCCTCTTCCATCGCCGGTTCGATACTGGCCAGCGAGGCCGCCAGGTTCAGCAGGATGAAGGGGAAATAATGCAGCGTCTCGACAAAGATCACACCGGCGAGTCCGTCCATCAGCGGCAGCGAGACGCCAAAAGCCTCGCCCAGCAACAGGTTCACCGAGCCCGAGCGTCCAAACAACAGCTGCATCGCCGCCGCACCGACAAAGGCCGGCATGATCAGCGGCAAAACGCCCAGCGTCTGTATCAGCAACGCGCCGCGGAACTGGAACCGCGCCGTGATGTAGGCCAGGGGTACCGCAAGCAAGGTGGCGCACAGCACCGTCGTTCCAGCCACATACAGGCTGTTGCCGAAGGATTCGCGCATCAGCGAAATCTCCGCAAAAGCGGCGAAATGCGCGAGCGTAAAACCGCCCTGCGCGTTGCTGAAGGCGGTGAGCACCACGGTGCCGACCGGAACCAGTAAAAAAGCCAGCAAGAAGGCTGCCAGCGCCAGCGAGAGCGCCACCACGCCGGCCCCGCTGCGGCCCGTCGTATGGGCTGGCGACAGCGCCATGCTCAGGCTGCGCGCAGGCGACGGATCCTGGCGGCAAGGCCCTGTGGCATCACTTGGCGGCGTTGGCGAGCTCGACCGCGCGCGCGTAATTCGCCTTGGCGCGCGACGCCCAGTCCTCCTCAACCTTGGCCTTCTGCCGCGACGCGGTCTCGTCCTTCTTGTCGGCCTTGAACAGCGCGAGCAGCGCCTTGTCGGCGATCTGCCGGTCTTCCACCGGGGGCGAAAACACCAGCTTCCTGGCCTCTTCGAGCGGCGCATGGGCTCTGCCAGCCAGGCGCCGGTCCGCGTCCCATATCGCCTTGGTCGCCGCCGCCAGTTCCTTGTGGCGGAAGGTGATCAACTGGTCGAACAGCGCGACGACGACGTAATAGCGCGCCTCCGACAGGTCGCTATCGAAGTGAACCTTGGCCTGTATCGATCCGCTGAAGGGGTTCGGATAGCCGGCGGGCGCCTTGGCGTAGGTGGCGGGTAGCACCGGCAAGCGGCTGATGTCCTTTTGCAGCAGCAGCGTCTGGCCCTCGTCCGACAGCGTGAACTGGATGAAGCGCTTGCCGCCCTCGGGCGATTTGGCGCCAGCCACCAGCGCGATGCTGGCAGGAACGATCGCCGTCATCGACGGATAGATGAACTCCACTGGCATGCCCGAGTTCTTGGCTGCCAAGCCGAAGAAATCGATCACCAGTCCGACGCCGAACTGGCCGTTCGCGACGCCGTCAGGAACGCCAAACGAGCGCTCGGTGATCGCGGCACTGTTGCCCGCTATCTGAAGCAACTGGGCCCAGCCCTTGCTCCATCCCTCGGCTTGCAGGATGGTCTCGACGGTGAGGTGTGTGGTGCCCGAGCGCGAGGGGCTGGAAATCGCCACATGGCTGAAGTACACCGGCTTGGCGAGGTCGGCCCATTCCCGCGGCAGCGGCAGCTTGTTCGCCGCCATGTAGCGGGTATTCCACATGATTCCGTAACCCGCCAGCGCCTGCCCCTTATAAAGTCCCTCGGGGTCATTGATCGGGTAGGCTCCCACCTTGTCCGGAATCGCCGCATTGCCGCCGTCGACTTTCTGCAGCAGCTTCGCGCTCGCGAGCACCTCGAAGGCGTCGGGTGCTGAAGCCCAGAAAACCTCGGGTCGGTTGCCAGGCGGCTGTTCGCGCACATAGGCGATTCCGGCGGCCGTGTTCTTGTTCAATATTTCGAGCTTGTCGCCTGGAAACCGGGCCTCGTAGGCCTTCTTGTAGGCGGTGGTCAACTCTTTTGGGAACGAGGTCAGCACCGTCACCGTGTCAGCGATGGCGAAGCCCGGCAATGCAAGGGCCGCGGTAAGGGTCAGGCGCGCGAGATCCATGGTCGTTTCCTGCAGTAGTTCGGCGCCCAAAGGCAAAGGGTCGGTCCGAAGCAGTTTAGCCCAGCGGCAAAGCCGTGGTGCACTTGATCTGCTCCATGGAAAACGCCGACGACACGCCGGTGAGCTGCGCGGCCTTGATCAGCTTTTTGTAAAAGCGGTCATAGCCGTCCATATCGGTAGCGACCACCTTGAGCAGATAGTCCACCTCGCCGCTCATGCGGTGAAACTCCAACACCTCGGGCAACCCGATCACGGCAGCGACAAATTGGGACAGCCACTTTTCGTCGTGCTGGGCCGTTCGCACGCTGACAAAAACAGTCACCGGCAAACCGACCTTCTTGCGGTCGAGCAGCGCCACGCGCCGTTCGATCACCCCGTCGTCCTCGAGCCGCTTGAGGCGCTTCCAGCAGGGGGTGGACGAAAGGCCTACGCGCTCGGCCAACGCCGCAATCGACAGCGTGCCGTCGACCTGCAGCGCAGCCAGTATGTCGCGATCGATCCGATCCAGCATAAAAACTCTACCCATGGTCTATAGATAGCATGAATATACTATCTATATCGAAAATAAGGGAAATATCAGAATATTCTTCTCCCGACCTGTGCCTAGACTCTGGTTCACTGGCCTGTGCTGGCGCGCCGCTCCGACGCGCTGCAAGGCAACCCACCGGAGCACCGATGCACACCGAGATCTACATGGACGCCAACGCCACCACTGCCGTGCTTGCGCAGGCGGCGCATCAGGCGCAGCACACCATGCGCGCACTGTTCGGCAATCCGAGCAGCGCGCACTGTAGCGGGCTACAGGCCCGGCGCTTGCTCGACCAGGCGCGTGCGCGCGCGGCGCGCTTGCTCGGAACCGGCGCCGGGCGGCTCATGTTTGTCAGCGGCGCCACGGAAGGCATCCAGACGGCCGTGCTGTCGGGACTGTGCGCCGCGCGCGAACGGCGCGACAGCGGGCATACGGGCGCAGACCTGCTGCTCTATGGCGCCACCGAGCACAAGGCGGTGCCGGAAAGCCTTGCGCACTGGAACCAGGTGCTCGGCCTGCGCTTGCAGTTGCGCGCGATTCCGGTAGACCGTCGCGGTCTGCACGACCTGCAGGCGCTGCGCGCCATGGCACCGCAGGCGGCGATGGTCTGCACGATGGCCGCCAACAACGAAACCGGCGTGGTATCGGACCTTGCCGGCATTGAGGCGGCGCTCCAACACAGCACCGCCTGCTGGCTGGTCGACTGCGTGCAGGCGCTGGGCAAGCTGCGGCTGAACCTGTCGGCCACCCGCATCGATTACGCGGCCTTTTCAGGCCACAAGCTCTACGCGCCCAAAGGCACCGGCCTGCTGTATGTGCGCGACGGCGCGCCGTTCACGCCGCTATTAGCCGGTGGAGGCCAGGAACAGGGAAACCGCTCCGGCACCGAAAACATGGCGGGCATTGCCGCGCTAGCCAGCGTCCTCGAGGCGCTCGAAGATGGTTACAGCTTTCGCCAGCCGGCGGCGCTCGCGGCCTTTCGCGACCGGCTTGCGGACAGCCTACGCGCCGCGTTCCCGGGCCTGGTTTTCAACACCCCCTTCGGCCACGCGCTGCCGACCACGCTGAACTTTTCGGTGCCGGGCTTTTCGAGCAAGGAGATGCTCGACCTATTTGACGCCGCCGGCGTTCGTGTCAGCGCGGGCAGCGCCTGCTCGGCTGCCCGCGCGCAGCCGAGCTATGTGCTCGAGGCGATGGGCCTGCCGGCATGGCAGACCGAGTCCGCGGTACGAATGTCTTTTGGCCCCGCGGCCGACGAAACCTTCATCGACGCCGCGTGCCAGCGTATCGCCAACTGCGGCGGCGCATTGCGCTCCAGCGGACTGCTGCCGCCCGGCGCAGCCATCGCGCCTGCGGACGGCGTTTTCCAGCTGCACTGCGGCGATGCCTGCAGCTGGCTGATCGCTGACGCCGCGAGCCGCTGCTGCATCGTGATCGACCCGCTGGCCGATCTGCTCGACCGGCTGGTCGCGACCATCGAGGGCCACGACTACCAGGTGCTGGCGGTTCTCGGCACCCGAGCCGGTCTTGCGCCGGTGCGCGCGGCGCTGGCCCTGCGCCTGGGTGCGCGCCTGCAGACCAGCGACCCGTCCTGCGACGGCGCGGGTTGGCCCAACGCCGCCGCAGCTGACGCGGCGCTAGCCGACGGCACGCGGGTTGCCACCCTGCGGCTGGGCCCACGGTGGATCGCCCGGCTGCCGCACGCCGCAGCCAATGTCTACCTGCTTGGTGTCTGCGTCGGCGATGCCGTGGACACCAGCGCGGTGCAGTTCGCCTTTACCGGCCACGAAGCGGGAACGCTGCCGGTCGACCCGACGCTGGCGCACAGGCTTGCTCCGGTGCTGCAGCCGCGCACGCTGCTGTGCCCGGCGCTGGATCCCCAAGGCATGATCGCCGCCAGCTTGGATGCCGCACAGCCGGGCGATGCCGAAGCGCACGCCATGGAACTAGCACCGAACGAGATCGACGGCTTCTTGCTGGCGCATCCGGGCACGCTGCTGGTCGACGTGCGCGAGGACTTCGAATTCCTCGCCAGCCCACCGCGGTCCTGGGAGGGGCCCCAAAGCGTCAATGTGCCGATGGGCCGACTGGCCGACCAGATCGCGCGATGGCGACTTGCCGAACCCGGGGCGCTGGTGTTCGTGTGCCGCAGCGGCAACCGCAGCGAGCGCGCAGCCGCGTGCCTGCGTCGGCTGGGCCATGCACAGGCCTGGCATATGGGTGGTGGATTGGCGATGGCGGGTTGAAAACCGGGCCGCACAGGAGGCGGCTCGGACCAACCAGCGGGCTGCAAGGGCCCCGCCTTAGCAGCCCCGCTGCCTCGCTCGCGTGGCGGGGCGCTGATCCTGCCCGGACCCTATGCTGGCGCGCTCAGCCCGGAAAGCGTCTTTCCCAGTCCTCGACTTCTGGCAGCCCGAGGCAGTCGCTGTACTCGCGCGCGCTGAGCATGCGCGCGCACATCGCCGCCGTGTTGCCGTCGTCGCGCAGGTGCCCCAGCGCCTCGCGCATGGCAAATCCCAGCGCGTTGCGCAGCAGGGCGGGATAAATCGCCAGCGCGATGCCATGGCGGTGCAGATCCTTCGTCTGCAGCGACGCCAGCGGGCCGCCGGCGTCAACATTCACCGTGCACGGGATCGACACAGCGTCGGCGATGCGACGGATGTCGTCCAGGATATTGGCGTGCGCCTTGAGTTCGACGAACAGCGCGTCGGCGCCGGCGCGCTCGAAGGCCTGCGCCCGGCGGATGCCGTCTTCGAGCCCATTAGCACCGACGCTGTCGGTGCGGGCGATGACCATGAAGCCGGGGTCCTCGCGTGCCGCCACGGCGGCAGCGATCTTGTCAACCGCCGCGCCAAAGTCCAGCACGCTGCGCGCGCCGGGCAACTGCGCGCAGCGCTTGGGCGTGGTCTGATCCTCTATGTGGATTGCAGCGACACCGGCGGCCTCAAACTCCTGTACCGTGCGCCGAACGCCAACCACGCCACCGTATCCGGTGTCGGCGTCGCAGATCAGCGGCAGTTCGACGCAGGACGCGACGCGCCGGGCGTGCCCCGCCATCAGCGACAGGTCTATCAGGCCGACATCCGGCCGACCGAGCAGGCACGCCGAGACGCCGTTGCCGGTCATGTAGACCGCCTCAAAGCCCGACTGCGCGACCATCCGCGCGCCGTAGCCGTCGTAGACGCCGGGCGCCACCAGCGCGGGTCCGCCACGGATCGCGATGGCCAGTCGCTCGCGCAGCGCACGGCGCAGTCGGCTGGCGCGGCCGCCCGGGACCGCAGCATTCATGGCGTCAGCTCCCAGTCGGGGTATTTGCGCAGGAACGCAATCAGGCCGCCTTCGCGCAGGATCGCGCGGATCGCATCAGGCAGCGCGGCGAGACGCCGCGTCAGGTCCTGCGCCGGCAAACGCAGGCTTTGGGCACCGAGGTCGATTTCAATCGGGTCGGCCTCGGCGATTCCAGCCACATCACACTCGATCACCGGAAGGCCATTGTTGATCGCGTTACGGAAAAACTGCCGGCCAAAGGAAGGCGCAACGATGGCGGCGACGCCAATGCGCCGCAAAATATGCACCGCCTGTTCGCGCGAAGAGTTGATACCGAAATGCCGGCCCGCAACGATCACGCCGCCGGCCACAAAGCGCGCCGCGAAGCCCGGCGCCACCGGCTCGAACACCTGCGCCGCGATGGTCGCCTCGTTCATCCCCGGCAGGTATTTTCCCGAGCAGTTGAGGTCGGTGTTGACGTCGTCACCGAGCCGGTAGACGCGCCCGTGCAGCACACCAAATGCCGCATCAGCCATGCGCCGCTTCCCATTGGCCGCCGGGGACGGTACGCGGGTCGGTGATGCACCCGGTCAACGCCGAAGCGGCAACCGTCGCCGCCGATCCGAGCCAGATCTCGGCGTCGTGGTTTCCCAGTCGGCCCTGGAAGTTGCGGTTGGCACTGGAGATCACCACCTCACGGTCGCCCGGTATCAGGTGGTTGGTGATGCCGACGCAGGTGCCGCAACCGGCCGCCTCGACCGATGCCCCGGCTTCGGTCAGCGCCTCGATCAGCCCCTCGCGTGCGGCTGCGAGGTAGATCTGGCGTGAAGCCGGCGTGACGATCATGCGAACGCCGCGCGCGATATGGCGGCCCTTGAGAATCGCCGCCGCCTGGCGGATGTCGTCCAGCCGCCCGTTGGTGCAGGTTCCGATCAGGGCGAAGTTGATTTTCTGCCCGATCACCTCGCAGGCTGCGACGACGTCGTCGACCGCGTGCCGGCGCGCCACCTGCGGCGATAGCGCCGCGGCGTCGATCTCGAAGCAGTCGGCATAGGCCGCATCGGCGTCGGCGCAAACCACCTGCGGCGGCTTCGCGCCGTGCGCGGCGAGCCAGGCGAGGGTCTTGTGGTCCGCCTCCAGCAGCGCCGCTTTCGCACCGAGTTCGGCCGCATGGTTGGCCAGCGTCATGCGGTCGTCTATTTCCATCGCTGCCACCGCGGCTCCGACGTATTCGATCGCCCGGTAATTCAGGCCTTCGGCGCCGAAGCGTCCGAGCATATGCAGCGTGATGTCCTTGGCCCAGACGCCGGGCTGCAAGCGCCCGCCCAGGGTCACCCGCACCGATTCGGGAACGCGCAGCCAAACCTTGCCGGTGGCCATCACCGCGCTGACGTCGCTGCCCTCGATTCCGGTGCCAAAGGCGTTGAAGGCGCCATAGGTCACCGAATGGGTATCGGTACCAACGACCAGGTCCCCGCAGGTCAGGTGCCCGCCCTCGGGCAGCACTTGATGGCAGATGCCGTCGCCAATGTCGTACAGGACGCTGCCGTGGCGGTCGGCGAAGCTGCGCATCGCGCTGTGGCCCTGCGCCGCCTCGAGCGTCGGCGGCGGCGAGAAATGGTCGAGTACCCAGGCTGTGCGCGACGCGAACGGCAGGCGCGCAGCGCCCAGTTTTTCGACCATGCGCATCGCATTGGGCGCGCGCGCGTCGTGCACCATGGCGAAATCGACGCGGGCGATCACGATGTCGCCGGGCCGCACCCGCTGCACGCCGGCATGGCGCGCGAGAATTTTCTCGGCGATCGTCGCTGCACCAGACCGTGCGTCCATCATTCGCCCTTGATCTTGGCCTTGCGGACCACGGCGCCCCATTTGTCGCTCTCGGCGCGGATATAGCGCGCCGCCTCGGCCGGGCTGGTCGGGTTGGGTTCGAGGCCGATCTTGCGCAGTTGAGCGACGATGCCGGCGTCGCCCAGCACGCTCACAATGGCCAGGTTCAGCCGGCGAACGACCTCCGGCGGGGTGCGCAGCGGCGCGGCAAAAGCGTACCAGTTGACGGCTTCAAAGCCCGGATAACCCGACTCGGCAATCGTGGGAATATGGGGCAATGCGTCCAAGCGCTTGCTGCCGGTGGTGGCGATGGGACGCAAACGTCCGGTCTGTATATGCTGTAGCGCGTCGGTTGGGCTCGAGAAGATGGACGGCAGCGCGCCGCCGAGCAGGTCGTTCATGGCCGGCGCGCCGCCGCGGTAGGCGACATGCTGGTTATTGAGCCCTGCCGCCGACTTGAGCAGCTCGCCCGCCAGGTGCCCGCTGCTACCGATGCCGGAGGAGCCGAAGGACATGCGCGAATTGTCTGCCCGACCCTGGCGCACATAGTCGTCCAGGCTGCGCACATCACTGGACGCATTCACGACCAGAACGTTGGTGAATACCACGGCGATCGACAGCGCCGCGGTGTCGGCAATCGGGTCATAGGCCAACTTGTTCAGATGCTGGTTGACCGACAGCGAGCCGATGGTTCCGAGCATGATGGTGTGGCCGTCGGGGGGCGCCTTGATCAGGAAGTCGGTCGCAATATTGCCGCCGGCGCCGGCCTTGTTCTCGATCACGACGATTTGCTTGAACGCCTCGGACAAACGCGGCGCGAGTATGCGCGCAACCGTGTCGGCGCTGCCGCCGGGGGCGAAGCCGACGATGATCTTCACCGGCTGCGAGGGAAAGTTGTCGCCCTCGGCGGCCTGCGCTACCACACCGCCGAGTACCAATGCGGCAAAGACAAGTGTCGCCAAGCGGTGACGGATGGTCATGGGTTCGCCTCTATGGTTGCAGGAAGCGGACCAGTATATAGACCGTGGCGGACCCTGCGCGGTCTGCCACGCGCGGCGCTATTGCAGCGACGAAAACTTGGTCGGACTCAGGAACGAGCTGGCAATCTTGCTGACGATAATGCCGTCTTTTTCCGACTCGGCCCAGGCAGCGATCCACTCCGGGTCGGTCTGGAATGCGGTCCACTTGCTTTCGCGCTCGGCCATCGACTCCCACACCAGCATGTAGGTCAGCTGCAGATGCGACGGACCGATCACGGTGGTCCAGAAGCCGCCCTGGCGGATTCCCATGCGCTCCCAGATCCTGAGCGTCTGGGTTTCAAATCGCTTCAGCAGCGCGGGCATCCGGCCGGGCAGGGCGTCGTAAATGCGCAGTTCATAAATCATGTCGGTCTCCTGGATAAAAGTGGGGTGGGTATTGCAAATCGACAGCCGGTAATCGACTCAGCGCGCGGTATAGCCGCCGTCGATCACCAGCTCGGCGCCAGTGACGAACTTGGCCTCGTCGGAGGCAAGATAGAGCGCGCCGTAGGCGATGTCCTCGGGCGTCCCGAGGTGGCCCACCGGCTGCAGCGCAGCGTAAACCCGCTCGGCCTCGGCCGGATCCTTGATGCGTGCCATTCCCTGGCGCAGCAGCGGCGTCTCGATGAAGCCCGGGTGGATCGTGTTGACGCGGATGGCCAGACGCTTCTCGGCGCACGACAGCGCGACCGACTTGCTGTAAAGGCGCACGCCGCCCTTGGATGCACTGTAAGCGTCCAGGCCGTCTAGGCTGACCAGGCCCATGACCGACGATATGTTGATGATCGACCCATTCACCGGGTCGCTGTCGCGCAT
>CAISIP010000230.1 GCA_903885415.1 uncultured beta proteobacterium | reverse complement strand
GACGTCAATTTCGGTGAAACCCATACTTTTGGCTGAGTCTGTCTCAGGCGCCCGCCGCGCTCCGGTGGATCTGGTTCCATTCTCCGGGTTTGAAATCGGTGTGCAATGGCGAGGTGGTATCTAGCGCAAGCGGGTGGTCGTGCTCGGTCAGCGCCAGCGCGTAGATGGGCTCGTAATCGGTGACGAACAGCGATTTGTAGCCGTAGTCGCCGACTGGCCCCAGGTTGTAATACCGATAGCTATTCTTGGCCGCCCAGCGCGACGCCAGCAGGCAGGCGTAGATACCGGGTGAGCGGTTCTTGTAGTCTCGGTTCCACTGGCAAAAACTGCCGTAGACCTGGTCGCGTTCTGGCATCAGGATGGATACATCGGTCAGCACCAGATCGCCGTTGTCGGCGTGGACCCTCAACACCAGCACCTCGAGTTTGCGCACGTAGTCGATGAAGCCCTCGACCTCCATGTCGTGGATGTGGTAGCTCGCAAAATGCTCGGATCCCATCTCGTACATATCGTCGACGCTGAGTTCGCACCCGGCTATGGTGTCTTCGGAGTAGTGGAAGTTCCGAAACAGCTTGTCCAGGTCGCCAAACTTCCGCACGCGTCGGGGATCCTGCCAGAAAGCCGGTGACGCGGTGTGGACCAAACCGTACTGATCGTTGATCGGCACTCCATAAGCCCCGTCGGGGGGCAGCGCGTAAACGATGAAGGGTTTGCGTGCCATGTCGAGCATGTCCTGCGTCACGTCGATGTACGGGCACAGCGCGTCCCAGCGGTTGGTGTAGTACAGAATCTCGCCGTGGTAGCTCTCGACGCACAGGTTGTCCTTGGTCCAGCTCTGGTTTCCCAGTTGCCCTGCCGAAGAACACGGGTTAGCTTCCTCAGCCTGCTGGAGCAGGGCGGTCATTTGCGGCAAAAAGCCATTCATGTAGTTCGCTTCCTTCTTGGTGCGGGCATTGGCAGTAGCTGCAGGTCGAAGTAATCCGTGTCGACGTCAAAATTACTCTGCAAGAAAGCCGGGTCGCTCTTTTCCAGCCGGCCTATTTCCTGGCGTGCCGCAAGAAGATGCTGCGACGCCTCGCTGTGGCGGTCGTGCAACTGCGCCGCATATTGCGGCATCAAGGGGCATTCGATGTCAAAGTGAAAGACCCGCGTTTGCGGGTTGAACGACAGCGGATACAGCTTGCAGCTGAAGGGCTTTTTGTCGGACAGCGCGCAGCCGTCGCTGGCCAGATGTTCGCAGCGCGTTTGAATGCAGATCTGGCCGTGTGATTGCTTCTCCTGCTTGGTGAGCGTGACTTCGAGAGGCGGGAAGCCCGGGTCAATGTGACAGCAGCGTTGGCACTCGGCACAGTGGTCAAACAGCATCGACCGGCCTGCAAGAGCATTCGAGCGAGAAGGGCAATATCAAGGCAACATCCTGTGACACGAGATTCGGAGCCATTCGCGAAGGACATACCACAATGGCACGAAAAGAATAATGAATTATGTCACGCAGTTTCCAAATAGTTTCGGCAATCTTGATGCGCCTAGGGGCAGTGCCGGTTCGTCGGTGTCGTCGCGCACGCAGTCGGCGGCGGTCATCGCGCGATCGCTTCGCCGCCGACGGCTCCGAGCGCCTGTCTAGAATGGCGACGCACGAAGCCTAAATTTTGCTTGCAGTCAGCGTGACAACGATGCGGCTGGTGCCAGTGTCCTGATCACTTCAATGGAGACCACCATGCAACTGCTCGCAGGAATTTTGTCCATCGAGTCGATGGGTGCGCGGGGCGCACGCGCGCTGCTGATGCTTGCGCTGACCTGGATGGCCGTTCTGGCGCCGGGACTCGCGCGGGCGCAGTCGGGCGCCTATCCCGACAAGCCGATCCGCTTTCTGGTTCCCTATCCGCCGGGCGGTGGAACCGACGTAATCGCACGTATCGTTCAGGAGCGATTTCAGGCGGTGCTCGGCCAGCCCATCCTGATCGACAACAAGGGCGGCGCCGGCGGTGCGGTCGGATCCGAAATCGCAGCGCGCGCCGCGCCCGATGGCTACACCGTGCTGTTCACCTTGAGCTCGCACACGATCAACCCGGCGATATTTCCCAAGCTTGGTTTCGACACCGTGAAGGACTTCGAGCCGGTGGGGCTGGTCGCTTCGCTGCCGCAGATTCTGGCTGCTTACCCGCAGCTGCCCGTCAATAGCGTGGCCGAACTGGTGGCGCTGGCCAAGGCCAAGCCCGAACTGCTGTCGTACGCCTCGGTCGGCAATGGTTCGCCGGGTCATCTCGCCGGCGAACTGCTCAAGCTGCGCACGGCAAGCAGAATGACGCACATTCCCTACCGCGGCGGCGGTCCAGCCGTGACCGACGTGATGGCCG
>CAISIP010000229.1 GCA_903885415.1 uncultured beta proteobacterium | reverse complement strand
CGCTGGCTACCGGCTCGCGTTCGAAGGATAGGAACACCTCGGCCAACGGCTTGCGAAAGGCGCGCTCGATGCTGGCGATGGCGACTTCCGGAGCAAAGGGCGGAACATCGTCCTGCAGTCGCGCGAGTTCGTTGGCAATGTCGACCGGCAGCAAGTCCCGCCGGGTCGACAGCACCTGACCGAACTTGACGAAGATGGGTCCCAGCCGCTCCAGGGCCTCGCGCAGCCGCTGACCGCGCGGTGCGCGCAGCGTGCGTCCGGTGCTCAGGACGCGCGCCAGCAGCCTGGACCAGGGCCTGTCCAGGCCATTGAGAACGATTTCATCGAGGCCGAAGCGCAGCACCACCCAGACGATGAAAAGCCCGCGGTACAGCCGCCTCATGCTGCTGCGGCGCCAGCCGGACCCGCCCGACTGCGCGCACTGTCTTGAAAATGGCGCATGGCTTGCACCGCCTGGCGCGCGACCTGCCCGATCCGATAGGCGGTCACATCGCCGACCAGCCGCGACAGGTCTTCCTCCAGATCCCATCGGAGGTTATCGGCCAGCCAGTTGACCTCCGCGGCCAACTGCACGTCGCCTTCGATGCGCAAGGCAGGCTTGTCCCCGCGCAGCATCGACTGGGCCATAGCCCACGGGGAAGCGTCGGTCAGTGCCAGACTGAGATCGGCCGCCAGCGCGGCGTCGGCGAGGTCGAGCAGACCGGCAGGTGTCACCATCAGCCGGATCGACAATTCACGCCACTGGACCGAGACAACACGCCCCTTTTGCCGCACCAGTCGGCTGGTGGCGGCCGTTTCCTGCAGCAGCACATGGTTGAGCAGCAACACGACACGCCGCTGCGCCTCGTCGACAAGCCACGCGGGTGGCGGAAATCGGGTGGCCATCGAACGGGCAAGGTTCTCCAGCAAAAGAAAAGGGGACTGTGTTGCCATAGCCCCCGATTATTCTCCGAATATTCCCGGCGATCAGCGCCGGTCAAGCTGGCGCCCGGCTACTGGAGCGCCTGCACGCCCGCCACCAGCCATCCGGCTGAACCCGACTTGGGTTTGCTCATGTTCCAGACTTCGCGGAAGGGGTTAGGGCCAGCCGACGGCTGCTCGCGAATCATGCCCGAGAATTCGACACTGGCCAGATACTCGTCGCCAGCGTCCTCAATGCCCAGCAGCTTGGCCTCGATCATCACCACCTCGGTGTGATTGGCCGGACCCCCTGTATGCCCCTCGCGCTCGCCCAACTGGATTTTCATTTCGCCCAGCATCGCGTCGGTCATCATCGCGCGCAAGGCCTCGATGTCGGACTTGTCCCAGGCAGCCTGCAGGCTGATGAAATTCCCCTTCGCGGCCTGCAAGAATCCCTCGGTATCGAAGTCTGCGGGGACGTGCCAGTTTTGAGAGCCCGTCAGCGCCGAACCGATCATCGTCCCGGATCCTGGCACCGCAGTTCCGGCGTCGAAGGCGGCCGAGTTTGCCCGCTCCCAGGGGCGGGCAGATGCGTCGTTGCCGACATTTTCTGGCTTATAGGGCCTGGCGTCAGACACCGGCGCACCGCCAGCGCCCTGAAACGCAAAGGGACTGGCGTTTCCGGCAGCCTGCGAAGCCTGTCGCCTGCGCATGAACCAGCCAATAGCGAGCATCACCCCCAATGCGAGCAACCCAAACATCAGCATCTGTCCGAATGCCTCGCCCATCCCCAGCGAATGCGCAAGCCAGGCAAGGCCCAAGCCCGCTGCCAGCCCACCGAGCATCGCACCCCACGGCCGTGCAGGCGGCGCAGCTGCCGCCGGTTTGGCAGCCGCTGCTCCCTGCGTGGCGCCACCTGATGGTGCCGCAGCCTCACGCTGCGTCACGTTGCCAGACTGCTTTCCGGCCGACTTGCCGCCCCCCATCCGTGCAGCCTGCGCATTGAACCCCGCCACAGCCATCGCGGCTGCAAGAACCAACGTCCACAGTTTCATAAAACCTCCTGATTAACAAACTTCAACACTTGATTCCAACATGCAATGCGACCATCGCGCCACTGAGGTTGTGGTAATCCACATGCCCAAAGCCACTTTGGCGCATAAGGTCTTTCAGCGCCTTCTGCGTCGGATGCATGCGAATCGACTCGGCCAGATAGCGGTAGCTGGCCGAGTCGCCGGCAACAATCTGGCCCATTTTGGTCAGCACCTTGTATGAATACCAGTCGTAGGCCTTGGCCAGGGGCTTGGCGACGTGCGAAAACTCGAGTACCAGCAACTTTCCATGCGGCCGCAGCACGCGCGCCATCTCCGCCAGCGCCACATCCTTGTGCGTCATATTGCGCAGACCAAAGGCGACGCTCACCAGATCGAACTGGCCGTCGGCGAAAGGCAGCTTTTCCGCATCGCAGGCGGCGGTGGCCAGGCATACACCGGCGTCGATCAGGCGGTCGCGTCCGCAACGCAGCATCGCCTCGTTGACATCGGTGAGCACCACCCTGCCGGTCGTGCCCGCCTTGCGGGCAAATGCCAGCGCAAGGTCGCCGGTACCGCCGGCTATGTCAAGCACCTTGTATCCTTCTCGCACATCGGCGACCATCACGGCGTATGCCTTCCAGGCACGGTGCAATCCGAACGACATCAGGTCGTTCATCAGGTCATACTTCGGCGCAACCGAATCAAAGACGCCTCGCACGCGCCGCGCCTTGTCGGCTTCGTCGACCGCCTCGAATCCGAAATGGGTTGCGCTCATCGACAGCAATTTTAGTGGCTAGCGCAACCGTGCCCACCGGCGATCGGCATGGCGTCGTCGCGCGCGACACCGGCGGCCTTCAGGCGACTGGCGTACTGATCCCAAAGCTTCTGCTCCTGTGAACCGAGAAAATACAGGTAATCCCAGGAAAAAATGCCGGTGTCGTGGCCGTCGGAAAACCGCGGCTGCACCGCGTAATTTCCCACCGGGTCGAGCGCACTCAACTCGACATCGCGCTTGCCCGTCTGCAACACCTCCTGACCCGGACCATGTCCCTGCACCTCGGCCGACGGCGAATAAACGCGCATCAACTCGAACGGAATGCGAAAGCGTGCGCCGTCCGAAAAGCTGACTTCCAGCACCCGGGACTGTCCGTGCACCGTAATTGCCTGCGGCGTCGGCGCACCGTTTTGTAAACCTGCCATCGTTGTCCACCTCCTAAATCCCAAAAAACCACCGGCACCGTGCTGCCGCAATCGGCCGTTCCGACCTAGACCAGCACGCGCTCTATCCCACCCGCATTGGCTTTGGCCACATAAGTCTCCAGCCACTGCGGCCCGAGCAACTGATTCGCCATCTCGACGACGATGTAGTCCGCCTCCAACAGTCCGCTTTGCAGGTCATCGCCATAGCGGCTCAGGCCTTGGAGGCAACTCGGACACGAGGTAAGTATTTTTACATTCGCCTGTGCGCCAAGAGCGCCGGTCTTGCGCAATGCGGCCTCATCACGCAGCAGTTCCTCCTGCTTGCGAAACCGGACCTGGGTCGCGATATCGGGCCGGGCGACGCCCATCGTCCCGCTTTCACCGCAGCAGCGCTTGCTCTGCAGCACGCTGTCGGGCCTGTCGCCTCCCACCAGCGCCCTGACGGTCTTCATCGGGTCCTGCAACTTCATCGGACTGTGGCAGGGGTCGTGGTACAGGTAGCCACCGGCGCCGCTGTCCAAGCGGATGCCCTTTTCCAGCAGGTACTCATGAATGTCGATGATCCGGCAATCTGGGAAGATTTCCTCGAACTTGTAGCCTTGCAGCTGGTCATAGCAGGTGCCGCAGGAGACGACGACGGTCTTGATGTCAAGGTAGTTCAGCGTGTTGGCGACGCGGTGGAACAGCACCCGGTTGTCGGTGATGATCTGGTCGGCCTTATCGAACTGCCCCGACCCGCGCTGCGGATAGCCGCAGCACAGGTAGCCCGGCGGCAGCACCGTCTGGACACCGGCGTGCCACAGCATCGCCTGCGTCGCCAGCCCGACCTGACTGAATAAGCGTTCGGAGCCGCAGCCTGGGAAGTAGAACACCGCCTCGGTCTCGGAGTTGGTCGCCCGGGGATCACGGATGATCGGCACATAGTCGGCGTCTTCGATGTCGAGCAAGGCCCGCGCAGTCCTCTTGGGCAGGCCGCCCGGCATCTTCTTGTTGATGAAGTGGATCACCTGCTCCTTGAGTGCGGTCTTGCCGACCGTTGCCGGCGGCCGCGCGACCTGCCGCCTTGCCAGGCCCCGCAGGAGTTCATTGGCCAGGCGCTGCACTTTGAAACCCACTCCCACCATGGCTGCGCGCATCAATTTGATGCTTTTCGGGTTGGTCGCATTCAGGAACAGCATTGCGGCGGCGGCTCCTGGCCTGAAGGACTTCTGTCCCATCTTGCGCAGCAGGTTGCGCATATTCATCGAAACCTCGCCAAAGTCGATGTTCACCGGACAGGGCGACAAGCATTTGTGGCAGACCGTGCAGTGATCGGCCACGTCCTCGAACTCCTCCCAGTGCCTGAGGCTGATTCCGCGTCGGGTCTGTTCCTCGTACAGAAAGGCCTCGACCAGCAGCGAGGTCGCCAGGATCTTGTTGCGCGGGCTGTACAGCAAGTTGGCCCGCGGCACATGGGTCGGGCAGACCGGCTTGCACTTACCGCAGCGCAGGCAGTCCTTGACCGAGTCCGATATGGCGCCAATGTCCGAGCGCTGCATGATCAGCGACTCGTGTCCCATCAGTCCGAAGCTCGGCGTGTAGGCATTGCGCAGGTCGGCCGACGGCACGTCGCCAAACCCGGCCGATGCGCCGGGCGCATGCAGCGCGCTGGGGCGCAGCAGTTTGCCCTTGTTGAACCGGCCGTGTGGGTCGACCCGCTGCTTGTACTCGGCGAAAGGGCGCAACTCCTGCTCGGTCATGAACTCGAGCTTGGTGATGCCGATGCCGTGTTCGCCGGAGATCACGCCATCGAGCGCGCGCGCGAGCGCCATGATGCGCTTGACCGCGCCATGCGCGGTCTGCAGCATGGCATAGTCGTCGCTGTTGACCGGTATGTTGGTGTGCACATTGCCGTCGCCCGCGTGCATATGCAGCGCCACCCATACGCGTCCCTTGAGAAGGCGCTGGTGGATGGTGTTGCATGCGCCGAGGATGGACTCAAAGGCGCTGCCCGAAAAGATGGCGCGCAGCGGTTCGCGCAGTTGGGCTTTCCAGCTCGCGCGCAGGCTGCTCTCCTGCAATTGCGCAAAAAATACATCCAGGTGGTCCAGCCAATGCTGCCACTGCGAGCGCACGCCGGCTATCAACTGGCGCGCCTGCAGCACCCGGTCCTCGATCAGCTCGGACGATGCGATGGCCTGTGCCTCGTCCTTCTTTCCCAGCGGCAGTTCCTCCTGGGCGAAGAATTCGTCCAGCGCGTCGCACATTGCGACCTTGTTGCGCAGGCTGAGTTCGATATTGATACGCTCGATGCCGTCGGTGTATTCGCCCATGCGCGGCAACGGAATCACCACGTCCTCATTGATCTTGAAAGCGTTGGTGTGCCGGGAAATTGCAGCGGTACGCTTGCGGTCAAGCCAGAACTTCTTGCGCGCGTCGGCACTGATGGCGACAAAGCCCTCGCCCCCGCGCTGGTTCGCCATCCGCACCACTTCCGACGTAGCACGCGCCACCGCGTCGGCGTCGTCGCCGGCAATGTCACCGAGCAAGACCATTCGGGGCAGCCCTGAGCCGAAGCCCGAAGCCAACACCCGCTTGGACTTTGTCGCATACCCGACGGCCCGCAGGTAGCGGTGGTCCAGATGCTCCAGGCCGGCGAGAACGACGCCGCTGCGTTGTTGCTCGGCAAACATGAAGTCGACGATATCGACGATGCCGGGAACGGCGTCGCGCGCATTGCCGAAAAATTCCAGGCAAACGGTCCGGGTCTGCGCTGGCATGCGGTGCAAAACCCATCGCGCGCTGGTGATCAGTCCGTCGCAGCCCTCCTTCTGGATTCCGGGAAGTCCACTCAGAAACTTATCGGTGACGTCCTTGCCCAGCCCCTGCTTGCGAAAGCTGGCGCCCGGTATGTCCAGCCGCTCGCTGCGTTCAAGTGTCTTGCCGTCGGCCTTGTAATAGTTCAGTTCGAAGCTGGCTGTTTCAGCGTCGTGAATCTTGCCCATGTTGTGGTTAATCCGGGTCACTTCAAGCCAGGTCGCCTGCGGCGTCACCATACGCCAGGACGCCAGATTGTCCAACGCAGTACCCCACAGGACCGCCTTCTTGCCACCCGCGTTGACCGCGATGTTGCCGCCAATGCACGATGCGTCGGCAGAGGTGGGGTCGACGGCAAACACCAGGCCGGCGGCCTCGGCGGCGTCGGCAACGCGCTGGGTCACCACGCCCGCCTCGCTCCAGATGGTTGCGACCGGCCGGTCCATTCCGGGGAGCACGCGCAGGTCGACTTCCGACATGGCCTCGAGTTTTTCGGTGTTGATGACCGCGCTTTTCCAGGTCAGCGGACAGGCTCCGCCGGTGTATCCGGTGCCACCCCCGCGCGGGATGATGGTCAGTCCCAGTTCGATGCAACCTTTCACCAGACCGGCCATTTCGGCCTCCGAGTCGGGCGTGAGAACCACAAAGGGATACTCGACGCGCCAATCGGTCGCGTCGGTCACATGCGAGACCCGGCTCAGACCGTCGAACTTGATGTTGTCCTTGGCGCTTAGTCTGCCGAGCTGGCGCAAGGCGCGGCGCCGCAGATCGGCCACCTCGACAAAGGCGGCGTCGAAGGCGCGCACCGCATCCCTCGCTTGAACCAGCAGCTCGCCCACCATGGCGTCGCGCTCCGGATCCAGTTGCGGCGTGCGTCGCTTTTCTATCTCGCCAAGCCGGTGCTGTAAGGCCTCCACCAACAACCGCCGGCGCTTGGGGTTGTCGAGCAAGTCGTCCTGCAGATAGGGGTTGCGCTGCACCACCCAGATGTCCCCCAGCACCTCGTACAGCATGCGCGAGGAACGTCCGGTCCGGCGCTCGTTGCGCAGTTCATGCAGCTTGTTCCACGCCGATTCACCCAGCAGCCGGATGACGATCTCGCGGTCGGAAAACGAGGTGTAGTTGTAGGGGATTTCCCGGATGCGCTCGTGCTGCAGTGCTGCGGAAGCGCCGGCGGGCATGAAATGGTCAGGTCTGGACGGAGCGTTCATTGGCCTTTTTCTCAGATGACAGCCGCCACCGCGGAATGCCCGGCCGACTTGGAAAAGCGCCGAAGGGATGACACCGACTCAAGCCGCCGGCAGACGGGCCCATTTTAGCGTTGCGCCGCGTTTTCAGGCGGGCAGCAGCGCCAAGTCCATACGCCAGTCTGCGGATGCCAGCGCTGAAACGGGCGTCTAATAGGGTCCATGAGCAACCCAAGCTGGCCCTACCCGCGCTGGATCGCGCACCGCGGCGCCGGAAAACTGGCACCAGAAAACACGCTGGCCGCATTCAGGCTGGGGGCCCGCTACGGCTACCGGATGTTCGAGTGCGATGTCAAGCTCAGCGGCGACGAAATCCCTTTTCTGATGCACGATGCCGAGCTCGAACGCACCACCGACGGCAAGGGCCATGGCGGCGACCTGGATTGGCAGGCCTTGGCACAACTCGACGCCGGAAGCTGGCACTCCCGCCTGTATGCCGGCGAGCCGCTGCCCCACCTGGCCAACATCGCGCGCTTTTGCCTGCGCAACAAGCTCCTGCTCAACATCGAGATCAAGCCGACGCCCGGACTGGGTCGCCGTACCGGCGAGGTCGTCGCACAGCATGCCGCGCGCCTGTGGCATGGCGCCGCGACGGCGCCGCTGCTGACGTCCTTTGACACGGAGGCGCTGGCCGGCGCGCAGGCGGCGCAACCCGAACTGCCGCGAGGCTTGCTGCTGCACGAAGCCGACCCCCGGTGGCTTGCCAGTGCACAGTCGCTGGGCTGCGTCGCCATTGTCTGCAACCATACGCTGTGGAATCAGGACAATCTAATGCAGGCACGCGCAGCCCAGTTCAAATGCCTGGGCTACACCGTCAACGACGGGTCCGCTGCCCAGCGGCTGCTCGAACTGGGCATCGACGCAATCATCACCGACCGGGTCGATCTGTTCGCGCCGGACTGAGCTCGGACCGGCAGCCCAGGGCGCCGCCGACAGGCGCTTTGGTATCATTTTGAAGCGACCCGAAGTTGCGCGCCCGGTTTGCGCCCATACCACCCACCACAAAGGTTTGATCGACATGGCCCTCCCATTCAAAAAAATCGGCTCGTTCATAGTGCTTGCAGCCGCCGCGGCGCTGGGAACCGGTGCGGTGCGGGCGGCCGACCCCAAGGTGCTGAACATTTACAACTGGTCCGACTACATCGCCGAAGACACGATCAAGAACTTCGAAAAAGAAACCGGCATCAAGGTCCGCTACGACAACTACGATACCAACGAGGTGCTGCACGCCAAACTGGTCGCCGGCAAGACCGGCTACGACATCGTCGTACCCGGATCGCACTTTGCCAAGACACAGATCGAAGGCGGCCTGCTGCAGAAACTCGATCGCAGCAAGCTGGGCAACTGGGGCAACCTCGACAAGGGACTGCTCGAACAACTGGCCAAGGTCGACCCGGGCAACGAGCATCTGGTCGACTGGCTCTGGGGCTATGTCACGGTGGGCGTCAATGTCAACAAGATCAAAGCCGCTTTGGGCGACATGCCGATGCCCGACAACGCCTGGAGCCTTCTGTTCGACCCGCAATATGCCGCCAAGCTCAAGGGCTGCGGCGTCAGCGTGCTCGACTCGGCCTCCGAAGTGCTGCCGGCCGCGCTGCATTACATCGGCAAGCCTGCCTACAGCCGCAACCCGGCCGACTACGCCGAGGCAGCCAAGCTGCTCAAGTCGATTCGACCCTTCGTTACCCGCTTCTCGTCATCGGGCTACATCGAGGAAATGGCCAGCGGCGCGACCTGCTTGGTGATGGGCTTTTCAGGCGACATCAACATAGCGCGCAGTCGCGCCCAGGATGCGAAGAAGAAGCCCAAGACGCCCGTGGTGATCGAAGCCCTGGTGCCCAAGACCGGTGCGACGCTGTTTTTCGACACCATGGCCATACCGAAGGACGCCAAGAACGTCGACAACGCACACCTGTTCATTAACTACATACTGCGCCCCGAAGTGCATGCATCGCTGACCAACAAGGTCTTCTACGCCAACCCGAACGCGGCCTCGCTCCAGTTCGTGAAGAAGGAAGTGGCCGAGAACAAGTCGATCTTTCTGGACCCCACGGCGGCCAAGAGCATGATCGCACCCGACGCACTGCCGCAGGAAATCCGAAAGGTGCAAACCCGCACCTTTAGTAACTTCAAGACCGGCAAATAGGCATCCAGGGGACGTCGGCCGGGCGCCGCCCCTTCATGGCTTCCAACAGCGCAGCAGCAGCCACTGACTGCTGGCGCAGGCCAGCAGCATGGCGCAGTAAGCCGCCATGCTGCCGTCGTGTCCGGTCCACCATAGCCCGCCGGTCAGCGCCGCCAGGCTGGCGCCGGAATTGAGCGCCCACTGCAGCGCAAATGCAGGCTTGGCGGCCCCTGCCCTACCTGTCAAACGGAGCAATGTGGGTAGCATGGCGGCGACGAAAAGAGCCGGCGCCGCCATGTTCAGCGCGTGGTTGAGAATATCGATTGGACCCATGGTGGCGCAAATTTTATAATCTGGTGAATTTGCATTTATGGCTGTCTGGACAATCGGAATCAACCACACCACCGCGCCGCTGGACCTGCGCGGTCGGTTTGCGTTCGGCACCGAACAGTTGGCGCCGACGCTGCACGCCTTGCGCCAGGCTTTTTCGCGCAGCCCCGAGGCGGCCATCGTCTCCACCTGCAACCGCACCGAGGTCTACTGCGCCGGCGACGAAAGCGAGTCCGAACGCACGCTCGACTGGCTGGCGCGCACCGGCGGCGTCTCCCCCGCCGTGCTGCGCGCGCATGCCTATACGCTGGAAAACGGACTAGCGGCTCGGCACGCTTTTCGGGTCGCCAGCGGGCTCGATTCGATGGTGCTGGGCGAGCCGCAGATTCTGGGTCAGCTCAAGGACGCGGTACGTGCCGCTGAACAGGCGGGTGCGCTGGGCAGCACCTTGGGTCAGATGTTCCAGCGCTCTTTTTCGGTCGCCAAGGAAGTCCGCTCGTCGACCGAAATTGGCGCGCATTCGATCAGCATGGCGGCAGCCGCGGTGCGCCTAGCATCGCAACTTTTCGAGGATCTGGGCCAGATCAAGCTGCTGTTTGTGGGTGCTGGCGAAATGGTGGAGTTGTGTGCCACCCATTTCGCCGCCCGCAACCCGAAGGCCATCGCCATCGCCAACCGCACACTAGAGCGCGGGGAGAGGCTGGCGGCGCAATTTGGCGCCACGGTGATGCCGCTTTCGGACATACCGCTGCGCCTGCACGAGTTTGACGCGGTCATCAGTTGTACCGCCAGCACGCTGCCGATCATCGGGCTGGGGGCGGTGCAGCGCGCGCTCAAGCTGCGCCGCAACAGGCCCATGTTCATGGTCGACCTGGCGGTGCCACGGGATATCGAACCCGAGGTCGCCACCCTGCAGGACGTCTATATGTACACCGTCGACGACCTCGCAGGCGTGGTGCAAACCGGCCAGGCGAGCCGGCAGGCCGCCGTCGCGCAGGCCGAGGCCATCGTCGACGCAGGCGTCAAGAGCTTCATGCAATGGATCGACCACCGTGGCACGGTGCCGCTCATACAGCAGCTCAGCGCAAAGGCTGAGGACTGGCGCAGCGTCGAGATCGCGCGGGCGCGCAAGATGCTCGCCCGGGGCGAGGACGTGGACGCAGTGCTGGAAGCTTTTGGCCGCGCACTGACGCAAAAAATGCTGCACGGTGCAATGAGCCAGTTGCACGCCGGCGACGCCGCAGAGCGTGCGCGTGCCAGCGCGGCGGTGCAGCAGTTCTTCCTGCGCAAAGAGCGTTAGCGACGCGTCTGACGCCCTCAGGCCGGTAACAGGCCCAGCCCGCAAGCGCCGCATCGTGCTGTGCCTGCCCCCACCAGCATTTACCACCCCACCTGCCATGAAAGCCTTTTTCCGACAACAACTCGAGCGCTATGCATTGCGCCTGGGCGAGCTGGAGTTCCTGCTCTCGCGCGAGGACATCATGAAGGACATGGCGCAGTTTCTGGTTCTGTCGCGCGAGCACTCGGAGGTCGCCTCGGTAGCGGACCGCTGGTCGCGCTACGGACAGCGCGAGGCCGACCTGGCGGCGGCGCGCGAGTTGCTGCAGGCTTCGGCTGGCGAGCCCGACATGGCCCTGATGGCGCAGGAAGAAATCGACGCTGCGTCGTCCGAGCTCGGGCAGCTTGAAAGCGAACTGCAGCGCATGCTGCTGCCCAAGGACCCGGACGACACGCGCAACGCCTTCATGGAAATACGCGCTGGCACCGGCGGCGATGAGTCCGCGCTGTTTGCCGGCGACCTGCTGCGCATGTACACGCGCTACTGCGAACGCAGGGGCTGGAAGTCCGAGATCATCAGCGAGTCCGCCAGCGAGCTCGGTGGCTACAAGGAAGTGGTGCTGCGCATCGAGGGGCCGCATGTGTACGGCGATCTCAAGTTCGAGTCCGGTGGCCACCGGGTGCAGCGGGTTCCTGCCACCGAAACCCAGGGGCGCATCCACACCAGCGCCTGCACCGTCGCGGTCCTAGCCGAACCCGACGAGTCGGTCGTCGTGCAGATCAATCCAGCCGACCTTCGCATCGACACCTACCGGGCCAGCGGCGCGGGTGGCCAACACATCAACAAGACCGACTCGGCGGTCCGCATCACGCACCTGCCGACCGGCATCGTCGCCGAATGCCAGGACGACCGCAGCCAGCACCGCAACAAGGCCAAAGCGATGCAGGTGCTTTCAGCGCGCATTCAGGAGAAGGACCGCTCCGAGCGCGCGGCGAAGGACGCCGCCGAGCGCAAGAGCCTGATCGGCAGCGGCGACCGCAGCGACCGCATTCGCACTTACAACTTCCCGCAGGGCCGCCTGAGTGACCACCGAGTTCACCTCACGCTGTACAAGCTGCTGACGATCATGGAGGGGGACCTCGACGACGTGGTGCACGCGCTGCAGGCCGCGCGGGCGGCAGAGCAACTCGCCGAGCTCGAAGTCGGTACGGCCTGAGTGCGGCATGGCCCGCATTGCCGACGCCCTTGCCGACGCCCAGGCCCGCGGTCTGGAGCGTCTGGACGCGCAGTTGCTGCTCCTGCACGCCATCGGCATCGACCCGGCCGGGCTCGGGGCGCAACGCGCCTGGCTGATCGCACACGACCGCGACGCATTGGCGGCAGATGACAGCCAACGCTTCGCGCAGCACCTGGTGCGACGACTCGATGGCGAGCCGCTGGCCTACATCACCGGCCACAAGGAGTTTTACGGACTAGACCTGCGGGTCGACGCGCGGGTACTGGTGCCGCGGCCCGACACCGAGACCCTGGTCG